>DASCNB010000108.1:0-3240 GCA_036011265.1 Nitrospinota bacterium
TCAACTCAATAGTCCAGAAATAAGCCATAAGTGAATCCAGTTCCCATTTTTTTAATCTACGTCCGGAAGAGCACACTTCAGAACAAATTTGAACGGCTTCTCTCAAATCATTATGCCCGGGTAAAACTATATCTCCGTATAATAAGATATAACTATCATTAAACCAACTGGTACGATTAACCATTCCATAGAGTGTGGTACCAGGCAAAAATTGAAGATTATTTTTTATTGCATAGGACAAACGAGCGGTTGGATCGCTGTATCTCGGGTCAGGATCTTCTCTTTTTATATTATGGCAATCAGTACAAACAAAATAGACAGACTGTTTTTCAGACAAGCTACCGTCAGGCCTAATTGTTTGGCCTTTCAAAACAATATCTTTTCCTTTTTTAACCATGGCCTCTGTATATTTAATTGCATGATCAGGTGGTGGATCACCTAAAGATTCAAGCACCTTCGAAACAGGAGTGTTGGTATCCCAGGCATAAGTTTGTTGAAGTAAAAGAGGAGACATCATTATAATCGTTGAAATGAACAAACACATTATCATTCGCGCGTTCAATTGTCTCTTTATATACGATGAATTTTTAGAAAGCATAATTGGCTCTATATAGTATTTAATGTTTCCCAATAAGCTCTTTTAAGAGCAACTATATCATAAAGCTGTCAGGAATGGCTACAATCAGAATTCGGTATGGAAAACCGAATGGGACGGATTCCGAAGGAAGGTCGCCCGAAGGATTGTGGCTAATTTAATGTATTGATAGCCAAGGGTAAAGGAATAGGACTAAAATAATTGTTTTCCAACCAGTCTAAAAATGACGCCAGACGACGGTTAAACCATCGATGTCTTTTCTTCTCCACAGCATCATACCAGCGAAGCTCTATAAGACTGATAGCTCCTTCTTTCAGCCATTTTTCTTCAGACTCAGGAATTTCAAGAAACAAGGCATCAGGAGGCCAACCATTTTTATTTTTAGCCTCTACATAATAAGCTGCCATGCCTATTACGTAACAATTATAATTTTGCCCGACATAATCCTTCTGGTTTGTTCTATTAACTGTCCAGATAATTTCTCTCCATTTAGAAACACCCATCCCGCGATTCACGTTAACAGGCGTTAAATTTAAAGATAAGGTAGGTTTTTCAGGCGACAGAGGAAGACTAAAGTGAGTTTCCAAAATA
This sequence comes from Nitrospinota bacterium, assembly GCA_036011265.1. Taxonomy (GTDB): domain Bacteria; phylum Nitrospinota; class Nitrospinia; order CAJXCL01; family CAJXCL01; genus CAJXCL01. The sequence goes on from DASCNB010000108.1 coordinate 1,187, forward strand.
TTGTCCAGGTATTTATTCCACTCCTCGGTGTGTTCAACCCATTCAGTGTTATTTTTTAAAGTTTCATCACTCGGACAATTACCTGGTAGAGGAAGATGAAGTCTATCGTTATTATCTTTTTTGATATTACCGGAGTTAGTCATTCCCCTCCTGGCATTTACAGTTTTTGCTGTCACAAAAAAACATAGACTACATATCAGGATAAAGAGAAAACTTTTAGACATTTTAATCTCCCCTTTTTAAAGAAAATAACTTTAACGTCCTAAACTTCGAGATTTCTGTTCCTTTCTTAAAATAGTTACTTATAACTAAAAGGCCACAGTTAAAGTTAATTAATGTTTTATTCTTTCCCAATAAGTTGCAAATTTATACTCCGGGCTGTTTGATTTGGTGTGACATTTAAGACAACTAGCTTCAGTAAGTTTTTCGTAAGGTTTGTGATTTTTATCATTTCTTCTACTTTTCCCTCGCATAAGTGCAATTATATGGTCGGAACCTGGTCCATGACATGCCTCACACTGAACATCTGCCAATCTTGGTGTTATGTTTACTGACATAAACCCTCCATCTTGCTTAAATCCGGAGGTGTGGCATTCGAGACATTCGGGATCAAAAACTTTATTGACCTTTCTTAGAGATTCATTAAAAGAATGAAAATGTTTGCTTTTCGTCCAGAGGTAGTATTCATATCTATGGCACATTTTACAGGCAATACTGTCAATAAAAATTCTTTTTTCCGCTTCTTTTGTGTCCCGCAACCATTTCCTAAAAGTCCGTTTTGTTTTTTCATCATATTTGTCATAAGTAGCCTGTAACTGTTCACTATCCTTAATTTTAGGGTCGAGTCTAATATATTCATTGGAAATTATTTGGATTTTCCCATGTTTCATAACTAGAGAAATTTTTCCTAAAAACTGTCCTCGGTCCCGAGGGTGAACCATTATCTTTTTTTTCTCTATTTCAGGATTAATTTCAAGCTTGGGACCATCCAGATGTCCATTGATTACAATATCGACATCATCATGTTTTAAAAAATATTTTGCCTTATCTTTATCCATATGCGTTAGCAACACGACAATATCTACTTCTTCTCCTGTCTTTTCACTATCAACTTTAAGCTCCCACAATATGTTTTCTAATTCAATCTCTGGATTTTTTATTTTAACTTTTGTTTGTCCTTTAGTGTTAAGGAGCTCTGGCCCTACAAGTCCAATAATGGCTACCGTAGTCCCGTTATCGAATTTTTTTAAAAAGTATTTCGCTGTTTTTCCCGGACGCAGTTTTTTATTCTCAATATTGCTGAGAACCCAATTATGAAACAATCCCTTGTTTAAAATTTGCTCACCATAAATAAAATCTTTTTCTCCCAGAAGCGCCGCGTCATAAGCCATTTCAGACAAGCTCTCCAGTATAGTTTCCGCCTTTAATTTCCCCTGATCTGTTGTTTCTTTAAAGTGATCACCCGCATCCAGGAGGAGGACATTACTATTAGCGGACCGTTCCTTTTCAATAATCGTTGCCCGCCTCAAGATTCCTCCCAGGTTTTCCGGTTCATTGCAACCACATGGTTTTACTTCTCCCCAAACAGAGCCCGTATAAAGTATGGTAAGATTTTGTTCATGTTCAGCTCTCGCGGGCACAGACATCAGGAGATATAACAGGATAAAGAAATTGAAAAGAACCGGTCGGTATGTTTTTGTTTGATTCACTGAAACTGTATTTCTTAGCATAACATTTCTCCTTGTAAAAGATTTTTTTGGTAATGAGAAGTCACTATTACCGTAATTTTCCATCAAAGAAGATATGAATTTTGAAAAGTGACGTTTTTGACACGCCCTTTTCATCCTAAAATTATAACAGTTTTTTGACTTTTGGCAATCAATGAAAATGATTATTATTTAGTCCGCATTTTGAAGAAGATTATTTATTAATGCAACGGCATCATCACTTCCCCAATCTCTTGCCCCTGGAATAAAGCCTTTTAATTTTCCTTTAGCATTTATCAAGTAGGATGTCGGTAATCCGTTATGGAAATATTTATCTCGTACTTTTTG
>DASCNB010000109.1:0-15321 GCA_036011265.1 Nitrospinota bacterium
ATTTATTCTGGGATAAAGAAAAATTAGATATTAATAAATTCAAAATTAAACTAAGTGATGTAATCTTAACGGGAAAAACTTTAATAAATCACCCTTTCTCGAAAGATCCTTTTATCGGCTTTGAACTTCAAAGCACTCCTATTGAAGTAAAATCCTTTCTTAATAATATTCCTTTATCCTTGTTGCCGACACCCCTGCGCGAATTTCACGATAAAGTGATTAGAGGGAAATTAAAGTTTAAAACGCTGAAATTTAATGGAAAGTTTAATCGGTTGAAGAACATTCATCTGGTGAAAAATTTTAAACTTTTTAACGGTGAAATTCACGCTGATAAGGTAGACTTCAAAATTGGCCCGGATGGATTAATAGCTAAAAAAATTTCTGGTTTACTCAAATTTAATGGAAAGATCATAAAACTTTTAAACATCTCCGGGGCCTACAAAAACTCTACAATTTCAAGGCTTTCGGGCATAATTTCCAAACCCTTTGAAAAACCCGCAATAAATTTTTCCACACGGGCTTCGCTGCAACTAGACCAGCTTTTCCCTCTGCTCGCATCCAAACCATCTTTTTTCGATACTGTTTGGAAACATGAAAAAATCAATGCTGTTTCCGGCAATGCGGAAGTTCTTATTCATTTGTCAGGTGACGTAAAAAAACCATTGGAACTCAGGCACTCCGGGAATATAGAGTTTAAAAATGTTGCTTTCACCCATAATGACCTGGTTCATCATTTAAGCAATATAAATGGGAAAGTAACGTTTTACAGCCACCGCTCCCTGGTTCCCGGTACCGATAAAGAAATGACGGACTTTTTACATAAAATAACAAAAAGTGATTCTGAAAATGGAAAGTTATTTTATATTTCCAGCCTGTCCGGAAAATACGGGCAATCTGAAATTATGAATATAAAAGGAGGAATCCTGGATAGTTCGACTCAACCAGTATTAAATCTGAAAATCGATATGGATGCTCTGTTGAATGAGATACATCCAATACTTGTCACCTATTTAAATGTAAATGATGCGTTCAAAGATATGAATAATGCTAATATTATATCCGGGAGAAGCAAGGTGATAGTTCAAATAGACAATAATTTATCGGGGACCAATGGATGGGATATTTCAGGAGGCTTGCAGTTAAATGATGTGCATGCCTCTCATAACAGGTTTCCTTTATTATTCTCAAGGCTGAAAGGAAATATTTTTTTTACAAAAAACAAACTTGAATGGAAAGGTCTTACTGGTTTAGTTGGCAATTCAACTTTCAGTATAAATGGAAAAATGCTTGATTATAAATCAGAGAACCCAAAGATAGCTTTTAAGATTAATAGCGATGCCAATCTAAACGAAATTTTTAATATTATTAACATAGATGGAAAAGAAAATTTTGTTTTGAATGGTACAACCGGAATCAAATTAAAACTCAATGGTGATTATAACGCTATTACATCTATCGGGGAACTTGATCTGACAAAAGCATCCTATCAGTATAAGAAATGGATTAAGAAAAGAAGCGGCAAAAAAAATGTCGTTACCTGGGATGGGTCAATTGAAAAGCTTAATAATTTTTCCTTCAAAAAATTCGAAGCAACTTATGAAGAAAATAAAATTTTTGGGAACGGGACCATTTCGGGTTTGGCAGAACCTCTTTTGGACATTAAAGTCAATACTGCTGATTTTAAGCTTGCGGATGCGGAAAAGCTTGCAGTTTTTTTTAACAATAACTTTATTTCGGGAAAGCTGTCAACCTCGTTCAATATCAAAGGGAATTTAAAGGGAGAAAAACCGCTTGAAGTTAAGGGAAAGGCCGCTATCAACAACGGTAGTTTCAAATTTGATTTTTCTCCAAGTGTAATTAGGAACATAAATGCCAAATTTGGCTTCAGCAATCAAAAAATTTCTATCAGAAAATTAACCATGTCCGCCGGCAAATCAGATGCCTCCATAAAAGGAGAGATAATCAATTTTGAAAAACCTGTTTTTGCCCTGAAGCTAAAATCTAAAAATTTGGATTTAAATCAAGTTCTACCCCCCAAAATCAGATCCATTAATGAAATTAACTCTTTACTAAAAAATACTCCTTTATTTCTTCTAACTCGTGGAAAAATTGATCTTGATGCCGAAAAAGGAGAATTCAGTTTTCTGAAATTCCCCCATTTAACCGGAAAAATCCAGCTAAAAAATGGAGTGTTCATATTTGACCAAATAAAGGTTTTCTTCGGTAAAAAATACGTTTCCGCGGATGCAAACCTTAATTTTCTTTCTGATCATGGCCTTGACTTTTCTCTCAAGCTGTATGGCAAATCCTTCGAGGCAAAAGAATTTGAGAGCGTTTTCGGGTCATACTTCAAAGATGGCATAACCGGCAGACTTTCTCTGGCAACTCGTTTAATGGGAAAAGGTTCCAACCTGGAACAGATAGCTCCATCATTATCCGGTAATTTGTCTTTACTTTTGATCAAAGGTGATTATAATAAACAAAATTTGATTTCTGGAATTAAACAAATTTTAGGCTTTGGATCTGAAGCCACAGAAGATGATATTCCTCTGGTCACTTCTATGGAATATGATCACATTAAAGGGAATTTTATTATAACTAATGGTGTCGCATTAACAGAGAATTACGTTATTGATACCCGTGAGCGCAGAACTTCTGTTATTGGCTCTATTGATTTAGGAAATAAGGAACTTGATCTTTCGGTTGGAGTGGCTCCCTGGCAGGAATTGAATAAAAAAATGTCAAAAATTCCGATTGTTGGAACGATTATGACGGGCAATGATGGTAAAAGTTTATTTATAAATTATTACCACGTAAAAGGTAAAATGGGATCCCCTGAAGTTAAAGCTGTCCCCCTAAAATCATTAGGTAATAAGATAGTTAGTTTGTTCAAAGGGATATTCCAGGTATCAAAATAAATTTTCGCGCTGATCAAAAAATATACAATAACAGAAAAAGAAGGACTTTAAATTAATGACTGCTGAAGATATAAAACGGATATATGCAGGCTATTCTAATATATATGATTTTGTTTTTAAAAAGTTTTTTCACCCCCGCCATAAACATGTAATAGAACAGATGAATATCCGGCCTGATGACAAAATTCTTGACGTTGGAGTCGGCACGGGATTGGCCCTTCCACTTTACCCTGATTATTGCCATGTAACCGGAATTGATCTTTCTGAAGAAATGCTCAAAAAGGCCCATAAAAAGGTAAAAAAACATTATCTTAAAAATGTAACGTTAAAGCAAATGGATGCCATGAACCTTCAATTTAATAACAACACTTTCGACCAGGTTATCGCCACTTTTGTTATCAGTGTGGTGCCGGACCCTGTAAAAGTTATTTCAGAAATGAAGAGAGTATGCAAAAAAAACTGTAACCTGATTATTATTAACCATTTTCAGAGCAATAATAAATATATGGCTAAAATTGAAGATATGGTGAACCCAATTTGCAGAAAAATTGGCTGGAGAACTGACGTGGATTTAGATTATTTGATTTCTGAAAGCAATCTTCTCGTCAATTCCAAATACAAAATGACTAAATTCGACTTATGGAAGGTTGTCATGGCTGTTAATAACAAATGAATTATGTTACCCTACCGGTGCTTTCTAAAATTCCTTTCATTGTTCATGGCTTTACTCATAGAAAACTGGATAACGGGCATAATTTTGATCTGAATTTATACGATTGCAATCAAAAAAATCACGTTGAAAATAATTTAAAAAAATTAACCAACCTTATTGGTTTCCCATCAGCCCCTGTAATTTCATGCCATCAGGTTCATCTTAGTAAAATCATCAACGTAGACCTTCAAAAAAATACTCCTCAGGAAATCCGAAAAATGCAGGGAGACGGCCTTCTCACAAACCAGCCAAACGTCATTCTTGCTATTTTAACAGCCGATTGTCTGCCGATTTTGCTTATCGATAAAAAACAAAAAGCTATCGCTGCAATTCATGCAGGCAGGAACGGATCTATGCTTTTCATTATAGAAGCAGCCATCAAACAAATGGAAATCCTTTTCGGTACAAAATCTGAAAATTTAATTGCAGGCATCGGTCCCGGTATAAAAAAATGCTGCTATGAAGTTGATTTATTTAGAGCCAATATTGAACAGATGACAAAAAAAGGAGTTTTAAAAGAAAATATCTTCAGTCTTGACCAATGCACTTCCTGTAAAAAAGATATTTTTTTTTCTTACCGTGCTGAAAAAGGTAAAACAGGGCGAATGCTTGGGTTTATAATGATAAAAAATTAAGCCTTTTAGAGTGCAGACTGGATTTAAGTGGTTATGTTAAATAAACGAAACGCATATTCATTCTCAGTTATCATTCTAATTTCTTTATTATCTTATTTTAATACCTTTCAGAATAGTTTCCACTTTGATGATCATGATTATATTCTCAACAATGAAGCATTTAAAGAACATCTAAATTATACTTTTACAATCGGCAGCACTCTTTCTAATCTCCGCAACCGGTCTGTAGTTCTGCATTCCCTTTATTTGAATTACTCTGTTGGTGGATTTAACGTTTTCGGTTTTCATGTTGTAAACCTAACAGTTCACACGTTAACCTGCCTTCTAATTTTTATACTGCTCAAGGAAACACTCCGTAATTTTCATTTTTCAAAAAATCGATTCAAATCAGATACCGGAATTAACATACCTCTTTTATCCAGCATTTTGTTCGCGGTTCATCCGATAAACACTCAGGCTGTAACTTATATTTCAAATCGATCAACGCTATTAGCCACATTTTTTTATCTTTTATCTTTTATCTTTTTCATTAGATCCGTTCGTTCGATATCCTTTTCATCAGCATTTTCTTTTATTTTCCTGTCAGCAATATCCCTGTTGATGGGATTTGGATCGAAGACAATAATTATTACCTTTCCGGCACTATTTATTATTTTTTACCTTTTATTTCTTTCTCAAAAAACATCAGTAATCAAGAAAGACCTCCTGAATAAGCTCACAAGCAGTATTGGTTTTTGTATTATAGCAAGTCCTCTTATCTTGGCTCTATTTTCAAAACAGATAAGCTATCAACGGTTGTCGGCCATAAATAGTAAACTTTTATCTCCTATTCTGGGTACTCTAATTATGGCATTAGATGTAACAGAAGATTATATTTCAAGTTTTATTTACTTGCTGACAGAATTCAAAGTAATCATCTCTTACTACCTGAAAATTATTTTTTTCCCTTTTAACCAAAATATTGATCCTGATTTTTTAATTGCACAGGCGCTAACTGATATCCCTGTACTATTTTCTTTGTTTCTTATCATTTCACTCCTGATTATCGGATTATATTTTTATAAGAAAAACCCTCTCATCACCTTTGGAATTTTCTGGTTTTATATTACTCTACTCCCCACTTCGAGTATTATTCCACTATTAGACCCGGTTGCTGAACACCGTGTTTACCTTCCTTCCATAGGGATTGCCATGATCATTTCAGTATTTCTGAATGACTTTTATAAAAAAAAGAAGACAACCGGACAGGCAACAAGCCTGATTTTCATTATTGCTCCTATAGTAATTTTATCTTCCCTTACTATTCAGCGTAATTTTATATGGAAAGATGAAGTGTCTTTGTGGAGTGATGCTGCTGAAAAATCTCCCTTAAAACCAAGACCATTTAATAATCTTGGCGAGGCCTATGAGAAAAAAGCGGACTATCAAAAGGCTATTCACTCATTAAAAAAAGCCATCTCTCTTGCTCCCGATTTTGACTATGCACATAATAACCTCGGGACTGTCTACGGAAAGCTAAATCAATTTGATCTCGCGATTAAGGAATACCTGCACGTCTTAAAGGTTAATGATCAATTCACGGCAGCGCATTATAATCTTGGAAAGTCTTATGAGATGAAAGAAATGTTTGATGATGCAGTTCAGGAATACTTAAAAGCTATTGAGCAACAACCTGATTTCTACCAGGCATATTTTAATCTTGCGAGTATTTATTCAAAAAGTGAGTCATACAAAGAGGCAATCAGCACTTATCAAAAATTTCTAAAATACAAACCATCATACCCAGCAGCCCATTTTGAACTCGGTAAAATTTATTTAAAAATAGAGAACTCAGACATAGCTTTCAAACATTTTTCAAAGTCCTTGAAACTGGACAGAAATTATGTTCCTGCCAGAATAGCTTTGGGAAATATTTATTTTATGAGAGGAAGTTATGATAAGGCGGAAGAATCCTACCAGCAGGTTTTAACATTAGACCCTGATAATTTCACCACACACAATAATCTTGGATTAATCTATTTGCAATACAAAAATAAACCGTCTCAAGCAGTATACTACTTCCAAAAGTCACTAAAAATTAATCCTTCCCAACCACACGCAAAATCCATCATGGAAAAAATAAAAAATATTCTCAATAATTGACCACTGGAAGCATTAGTTTGTTTCTCCATCCTGGCTTTCAAAATATTTTCTAATTTCGTTTAATATTCTTCTATCGTCATCAAAAAATTCTATGCCGTAATTGTTTTTTTCATTTTCCTCTATCTTTTTTCTTTGGATCGTACCCCTCAGATCAAATACTTTATTTATGCCTTTTACGGGGAGTGTTATAGCAAGATTAACTATAACAGATATTTCTATGTTAACACTTGCTGTAACAGAGCATCCACAGTCACTCAGATTTTGCACAGTTCCTATAGTTGAAATGTCTGCCGGAATCATCGCATTTTCACTACTTTTAATAATAATTTTAGCTCGTAATTTTGCAGGAGTACGCCCAGTGGATCGAATGAACTTATTACTTTCTTCTTGAGGGAATTTGAGTATCAGTTTAGGTAGTTTTTTCTCTATCAATTCGCTCTCAAATGCCACTATTGCGCCTTTATCAGAAATGACGCGAATAGCTACCTGATCTCCAGTCACCACCTTCATACCTAAGTAGCTGTCTACTTTTGGTAGAATGAAAACCATCTTTTCTCCCAACTTGCTGTCAACAAGTCTGCCCGGGTATTTTTTTTCTTTAAACTCAATGAAAATAACCCTGGCGTTTTTAACAGTATTAAGGACGGACTCGTGTACTTTTTCATTCATCAGAAAGTTTTTATTGAGCCCCCCCTTAATCTCACCTAAGAAGGGTACCTGGAGGGGTGCCTATACTCTTCACAGAGATTCCCGACTGTTTCTTTCAAATCTCACTGGTAGAGGGCCTCTGCTACAGAGATGTTCAGTTAGCTTTATGAAACAATTTCTTTCGGATCGGTAATTTTTCCTTTGATAGCGGAAGCAGCAGCAACTGCAGGGTTGGAAAGGTAAACTTCACTTTTTGTGTGCCCCATCCTTCCGGTAAAGTTTCGGTTGGTTGTAGCTATAGCGCGTTCCCCATCTGCTAGCACACCCATATGCCCCCCCAGACAGGGACCACATGTGGGAGGACTTATTACAGCTTCCGCATCCAGAAATATCTGGAACAAACCTTCCTTTAGTGCCTTATTGTAAATATGCTGTGTTGCAGGAATAATAATCAGGCGAACGTCCGGGTGAACTTTATGTCCTTTTAAAATATCTGCCGCATCTTCAAGATCGGAAAACCTCCCGTTAGTGCATGAGCCAATGACTGCCTGATCTATATGGATACCAACGGCTTCACTAATTGGTTTAGTATTTTCAGGCAAATGAGGAAATGCAATCTGAGGCTCAATTTTTTTGCAGTCAATCTCATAAGTTTTTACATACTTCGCGTCTTTATCACTAAAATATTCTTTAAAAACTCTTGAACTCCTTCCGCTCACATACTCTTTGGTTTTCTCGTCCGGCTTAATAATTCCATTCTTTGCCCCTGCCTCAATAGCCATATTTGCCATCGTAAAACGGCTATCCATAGATAATCCTGAGATCGTTTCACCGGTAAATTCCATTGCCATATATCTCGCACCATCCACACCTATCATACCAATAGTATATAAAATTAAATCTTTCCCTGAGACAAAATCGTTTAATTTCCCATGGTAGACAAACTTTACCGATTCAGGGACTTTAAACCAGACTTCGCCAGTAATCATAGCCGCTGCAAGGTCAGTGCTTCCAACTCCGGTAGAAAAAGCCCCGAGTGCTCCATAAGTACAGGTATGGGAATCTGCTCCAATAATCAGGTCTCCGGGAAGCACAATTCCTTTTTCAGGCAGTAAGGCATGTTCTACTCCAACCCTCCCCTGTTCAAAGTAATGAGTAATCTGATGTTTTCGCGAAAACTCTCTTAACTGCTTAACCTGTTGCGCTGATTTTATATCTTTTGCTGGGATAAAATGATCTGCTATTAAAGCAATTTTATCTTTATCAAAAACAGTATTAGCTCCTGATTTTTCAAAAATATCAATGGCTATGGGAGCTGTAATATCATTCCCTAAAGCGATATCTACCCCGGCGTTAATCAATTCGCCAGGTGTCACAGTATCTTTCCCGCAATGAAAAGCCAAAATTTTTTCAGTAATTGTCATTCCCAATGTTAGGCACTCCTATTAAATTATTCAGGTTTGATCCTGGCAAATCGTTTTTTGCCAATTTTTAAAATAAACGTATCTTTTTTTTCTATTTGCAGGTCACTGTCCGTTATCTTTTCACCGTTAATGCTAACCGCCCCCTGCTTAATCAGGCGACCTGCCTCCGACGAGCTTTTGGAAAACCCTGTCTCTTTAATTAAATGACAGACCCACATTTTCTCATTGTCCCACTTAATACTAAATTGCGCCATTTCATTTGGGATTTCTTTTTTCTTAAAAATGTTTTCAAATTCTTTTGCGGCTTTGTCAGCCTCGTCAGGTGAATAAAACCTCGAAACTATTTCTTTCGCTAATTTTACTTTGCAGTCTTTCGGATTAACAGCGTCATCTTTTATCATTTTCTTCATTTTCTTTAATTCACTTATGGTAACATCGCTCAACAATTCAAAATACCGGATCATCAAATCATCAGATATTGACATTATCTTTCCAAATATTTCTTCGGGCGGCTCTGTAATTCCAATGTAATTATCCAGACTTTTACTCATTTTTTGAATTCCATCGGTGCCTTCCAGCAGCGGCATTGTAAAAACTACCTGTGGTTCCTGACCAAAGTCTCTCTGGAGTTCCCTTCCTACCAGCAAATTGAATTTCTGGTCTGTACCACCTAACTCTACATCCGCTTTTAATACCACTGAGTCATGTCCCTGTATTAAAGGATATAGAAACTCATGAATACTTATAGGCTGCTGTCCTTTATAGCGCTTATGAAAATCATCTCTTTCTAGCATTCGTGCTACCGTATAATGGCTGGTTAACTCTATTAAATCCGAGGAGGACATCTTTTCCATCCAGTGACTGTTAAAAACAATTGTTGTTTTATTGGGGTCCAGTATTTTAAAAATTTGTTTTTTATAAGTAGCGGCATTTTTAGAAATATCTTCCTTTGTCATTTTTTTGCGCACTGCCGATTTTCCACTTGGGTCTCCGATCATGCCGGTAAAATCGCCTATTAAAAAAATCACTTCATGTCCTACGTCCTGGAAATGCTTCATTTTTTGTATCAAAAGAGTATGACCGAGATGAATATCCGGAGCAGTAGGATCATAGCCGGCTTTGACTTTCAAAGGCTGACCGGAAGACATTGACTTTTCAAGCTTTTTCTCAAGTTCCTCTTCCGAAATCACCTCAACGGAACCGCGAAGCAAATATTCCAACTGCTCTTTTATGTTCATACGAGGCTTGTAAGCTATTGAAAACATTAGACAGAATATCGGAATGAACAGGATTATACGTCCTGTAAACCAATATAGTCTATCTCAATAGATTTTTTTATAATCTAAAGAATTTTGATAAACATGATTTTTCAAAAAATCCCATTTATCCTGTTCATCCTGTCAAAATAAAAGCTTTATTGTTTAGACTCTCTCCACGTCTAGTTTAAGTATACACAATTTTTTAAAATAACTATAAAGTATTTTTTCTCAAGCACCGATACAATAAATATGGGTGGTAACTTAATAAGTTCTTGATAGACCCAATAGCCCCCTCGCTAACAGGTCTTAACCACTCTGGAGATAAACCTCCTCTCTGATTAAAGGGCAGGGATGACCCTTCCCTGCCCTTTAAATCACTCTTCATATCACTTTTTATCTAACTAATTGCAAAGCAAGTCTATCAAAAAAATCTCCACTGTCTGGCATTTAGAGCCCATCTTATCATTTTTAAGGAGAGAAGCGACTTTTGGAGGATTTTGAAAGAATTCAGGATGCCAAGTTCAACCAATCTAATTTTTTAATCTTAATCTGAGTTAAATTAATTTTTTTTTAATTCCTAAAAAACCTGCTGATTTGGCTAATTGGATATCTGCTGTGAGAAGAATAAAATTGTTCAAAGAAACAACAGCAAGATGCAGTGCGTCTAACGTCCTCAAAGGGCATATAAATTGCCCTATCCAGCTTTTTGCTATTTCGTAATGTTCAGGATAAATAGGAATCCACTGAAAGAGTTGTTGTTTGCTGTGCAACTGAAATTCTCCTAGAATTTTTTCCCCGTCACTCCTGGACAGGCTTTTCTCTCTAATTTTTTTTGATATAGCTGATACAAACTCCACTTCGGTTAACAGACTAATTGCCGGTTGTTTTGTTTTTAAAATAATTTTTTCCACAGAGTCGCTAACGACTTCCGGACAATAATAGGAAACTAAAATACTTGTATCCAAATAAATCATTAATGCCTTTCTTCTTCCCTTAAGGCGATTACTGTTTGACTTAGCGTTTTTCCTTTCATTTTTATCGTCGCGCGAAAACTTTTTAAACTCGGAAATTTTGAAACCTCTTTTTTGGGAGGGGCCAGGCGAGCCACTTTTTTTCCACGACGAGTAATAATCACTTCTTCTCCCTTTTCAACTTTATTTAACAAAGAACTTAAATGATTTCTGGCTTCTTTAACATTTACTTGAACCATTTCCACCTCCTGCTATTGTAAGTGTACATTAAGAGCGTACACCAGATTGAAGTATAATTCAAGGACAAATTCTATACTAATTGAAGCTCCCCTAGAAAGCACTTTGCACAATAGTAAAAGACAAGACTGTAGGGAATGCGCTTTCTAAAAACTTTAAGCGGGCTAATCTGTGAAGCAAAAATCCTAATAATCCGTGAGCTATTTTCTCTATCGGGATTTGGGTGTCTTTTGAACCTTTCTTTTTTACCATAATGAAGTATAATATTTCATTTATCATTTTTATTAATTTAGGTGACTGTTTGGTAAAAAAATTATGTTGAAAGTCAAATTAGCAAAAACAGCGGGGTTTTGCTGGGGCGTTAAAAGAGCTATGGATATAGTTGTGGATGTCTCAGAAAAAGTTAAAGGCACTCTTTATACTTATGGCCCTTTAATCCATAACCCTCAGGTTATTGAAATGCTGGAATCAAAAAATATTAAAGTTCTGAAAGATTTTAAGAATGCTGATTCCGATAATCTCGTTATAAGAACACATGGAGTCACGCCGGCAAAAAGGCGGGAGATTAAAGAAAAAGGGTTTAATATTAACGACGCTACCTGCCCTCTGGTAATGAAAGTGCAATCTATTATCAAGCGCCATGCCCGCAAAGAATATTCTACTATTATTGTAGGAGACAAAGATCACGCTGAAGTTGAAGGTCTTTTAGGTTTTACCGCGGGGAGAGGAAATGTTGTGGAAAGCTTGTCAGAGGTTGATAGTTTGCCTTCCATGGAAAAGATATGCGTGGTAGCCCAGACAACATTTGATAAAAACCTGTACAAAAATATTACAAGTCGCATTTTAAAGCGTTTCCCTGACGCACTAATTTTTAAAACAACATGCGATACAACAGATGAAAGACAAACTGAAGTAATTAATTTAGCTAAAACAGTAGACGCCATGATTGTTGTTGGTGGGAAAAACAGCGCCAATACTGCCCGCCTCGCACAAATATCTAAAGCTTCAGGTGTTCCTACCTTTTTTATAGAGACAGAAAAAGAAATTGACGAAAAACAGCTGAACGGATTTCAAACTGTTGGCGTTACTGCAGGAGCTTCTACCCCAACCTGGATGATCAGTCGGGTCATGGAAAAAGTAGAAAACATTAAAAAGAGAGAGTTGAGCAGGGCATCGCAATTCTCATTATTTCTTGGAAGGTTTCTTATTTTCAGCAACCTGTATGTAGCTCTGGGAGGAGGCGTACTTGCCTATTCCATTTGCCCGTTGCAGTATTTGACTCCAAAATTCAGCTACGCTTTTGTTGCCTTTTTCTATTTTCTTTCCATGTATATGCTTAACAATTTTACCGATCGTGAGGCTATGGGGCACAACAATCCAATTAAAAACACTTTTTATGAAAAATATAAATTCCCATTTTTAAGTTTAGGAGTTCTTTCCTCTATAATAGCTCTTGCTGTTTCTTTCGAGTTAGGCGCCCTCCCCTTTACAGCGGTTTTTGCTTCTACTTTATTAGGTATCTTTTACAGTGTAAAAATTATTCCAAAAGATGTCGGGTTTAATAGGTATTGGAGGTTAAAAGACATACCGGCTTCTAAAGATTTATTTATTGCCCTGGCATGGGCAACTATAACAGTTTTTGTTCCATTCTTGAGTCAGGAGAGCATCGGTTCTTTTTCAGCCGCATCGGTTGCGTTTCTGTTTGTTTTTTCTCTGGTCTATGCGAGGTCTCTCCTATTTGATATCAGGGACATACAGGGAGACCAGTTGATCGGTCGGGAAACAATACCGATCATAATCGGTAAGGAAAAGACTAAATTGTTTCTTGGTATTGTATTAATTATGACTGCGGCCGGTCTGTCTATCTCAGGATGGCTAAACTGGGCATCGTCTCTTTCTTTTTTCCTGCTGGCTTCTATAGGCTATTGTGTTTTCTATTTATACCTTTATCACAAAAGAATTATTTCTCAGGGGGTCACCTGTGAGGCAGTTGTGGATGGTCAGTTTTATGTAACCGGTTTAATAACATTAGCCTGGATGAACTCATTTGCAGCCTGATATCCCAAGGGGTTCCCGGCATCGTACCCTTTCCCGTCAAGAAGATAACCTATCATCCCTTTTTCCTTTAACAGCAATTGAAAAACAGGGACATCATCCAAATCTCCATTTGAATCAGACCTGGTTTTCTCAATATACTCAAAAAAATGTGGGAAAAGAATGTGCCTGGCAAATCCTCTGATTATTGGGTCATCCGAATTAGATACGAAAACACCCCTTTCTTTATCTTTAATCTCTTTAATAGAATAAACCCGGCCATCAATCTTTTCTAATTCAACTTTGCCACAATTTCCAAACAATTTAAACTCTACCGGATATATTTTTGTTAAAGCGCCAACATCTTTTTTGTATTTATTAAAGGCCACTGCCAGTGAATGCAAAGGTGAAATACCGGGTAAAAAAATGTTATCAGGCAACAAAAGAGCAAAAGGTTCGTTTTTTATAGTTTCTCTGGAAAGACTTATTGCGTCTGCAAGTCCTTTTGGTTGATTCTGATACAAAAAAATCAATTCCACCTTTGATAAAATTGTTTTTATTCCCTGATCTTCCTTTTCAGAAAGGCTTTTTTTACTAGCTTTTCCTAAAAAATGCCTTTTAATTAATTCCTTTTCAGAATTTATTATAATGATCACTGTCTCAAGGCCGTAATTTACTGCTTCTTCAACAGCATACTGGATCATTGGTTTTTGGCCTACAAGAAGCATTTCTTTGGGAATAGTTTTGCTAATAGGAAGCATTCTTGTTCCCAAACCCGCAGCAGGTATAACAGCCTTTTTAATTTTCATATTTGTTTGGATTAGAGAAGCCAGTGCATCCTTCAAAACTGAGATCAGCTCTTGTTAGAAAAAATTTTTACAGATTCTAATGAAGTATAAATTGCTCATCCTAATTTTTACTTTTATTTTGGTATAAAATTAACTATCATAAGAACACTTCCAAAAACTAATTTTTTATGTGATGGCAACCCCTTTGATCCCCCTTTCTTAAGTGGGAACAAAAGTGATAAAATGAGCTTTTGGAAGTACTCATAAATGTTTATATTATAAAGCACTTTTAAAATGAGCAAGTTAATAATAGTTTCAAACAGACTCCCTGTAAGCATAGAAAGAAGGAAAGGAGGGCTTAATTTTCACCAAAGCCCTGGTGGTCTGGCAACTGGCATTAGTTCTATTTACAAAACATATGAAAGTATATGGATAGGCTGGCCCGGCGTTGATAGCGATAAAATTGAAAAAAACAAGGAGGAAGTTAGAAAAAGACTTATATCAGAATTCAACAGCTATCCTGTGTTTCTTCCCAAAAAGGATTTTGATAATTATTATTCCGGGTTTTGCAATAACACTATTTGGCCTCTATTTCACTATTTCCCTCAGCATACTGTATATAAAGAAAACTTCTGGAAATCTTATAAACGTATTAATGAGCTTTTTTGCGAGGACGTTTTAACAATCGCAAAAGAAGAGGACATGATATGGATACACGATTATCAATTAATGCTATTACCTAAACTCCTCAGAGAAAAATTGCCAAACGCCACCATTGGTTTTTTTCTTCACATTCCTTTTCCCTCTTTTGAGCTTTTCCGCATTTTACCATGGCGGAATGAAATCCTTGAGGGCCTTATAGGATCCGACCTGATCGGTTTTCATACCTATGATTATGCGCTCAATTTCTTGAAAAGTTCACAGCGAATTTTAGGATATGAACCGGATATGAGTCAAATTCACTGTCATGATCGAACTATCAAAATAGATACTTTCCCCATGGGAATAGAATTCAAACGTTATTATGAGTCGAAAGAAGATCCGAAAGTAAAGAAAGAAATAGAAAAGCTGAAAAAGGATGTTAGCAATTACCAGGTTATCTTATCCATAGACCGCCTTGATTACACAAAAGGCATAATAGAACGTCTGGAAGGATTCAATACTTTTCTGGAAAAAAATCCGGAATATAAAGAAAAAGTGGTATGCATTCTTGTTGCTGTGCCTTCACGTTCACAGGTACCACAATATAAAAAGTTAAAAAGCCAGGTGGACGAACTCATAGGCAAAATAAATGGCAAGCATGGGACTATTGGCTGGACTCCCATTCATTACCTGTATAAATTTCTCCCCTTCGCTTCCCTGACCGCGCTCTACAACATAGCTGATATCTCCCTTGTCACTCCTTTACGAGACGGAATGAACCTCATAGCCAAGGAATACATTGCAACTAAAACTGATGGAAATGGAGTCCTGATCCTAAGCGAGATGACCGGAGCAGCTAAAGAGCTGGGCGAAGCCTTGATAGTTAACCCAAACAACAATGAAGAGATGGC
>DASCNB010000110.1:0-17167 GCA_036011265.1 Nitrospinota bacterium
GAGAGCCATAGTGAGCCTGCAATAACAATAAAAATCAACAGGTATTTCCATCTTAAATTTCTGATCATTTTTTACCCTTTGAAATTTTATCTTTTAAATCTGAAACCGATTTCCGGGATACTTTAACTTTCACATTGTCCGCGATTTGAACGGTGAGAACATCGTCTTTAATCTTCCTGATAGTTCCATAAATTCCGCCTGAAGTTAAGACATTATCACCTTCTTTTAACGCCGAAAGCATGGCATCGTGTTCCTTTTGTTTTTTTTGCTGGGGTCTGATTAAAAGAAAATAAAAGATCGCGAACATTGCGATCATGGGGGGCAGTATCCCAAGTAATCCGGAACTGGGATTGGCTCCTTCCGTACCGCCCGAGGGAGGCGCCATCGCGTAAGCATTTTCTATCATGTTTTTTTCTCCTTTAAAAAAGTATACCCCGTAAAAGTTTAGCACCAAAACCTCCACGGGATAAGATCAATTTTTAACAGATTGCTCAAGGTTTGTCAATGATGCCTCTTTATTGCATGAATAATATCTTAATGTTAATATTAATTAACTGCCGCAAAGGAACTAAGACTGAAAATTTTCAGGTACGAAATGAATTTAACAAATGAACAAATAAGCCGATACAGCAGACACCTTATTTTACCGGAAGTCGGATTAGCCGGACAGGAGAAGCTGCAAGAAGCCAAAGTTCTCTGCATTGGAAGCGGCGGTTTGGGGTCGCCAATCATTCTTTACTTAGCCGCGGCCGGAGTGGGAACGTTAGGGATTGTTGATTTTGATAATGTTGAATTAAGCAATTTGCAGAGGCAAATTATCCACAGAGAAGAGTGGGTGGGAAAATCTAAAAATGACTCTGCTAAAAGCTCGGTTAACGCGCTAAACTCCGATATAAAAATAACAACTTATGATGAACGTCTTACCTCCCAAAATGCCATGGGGATAATTAAAGAATATGATATTGTTGTGGACGGTACGGATAACTTTGCCACGCGGTACTTAGTCAATGACGCAACTGTTTTATTAAAAAAGCCTAATGTTTATGGCTCAATATTTCGTTTTGAAGGGCAGGCGTCTGTTTTTTATTCTGAGAAAGGACCTTGCTATCGCTGTTTATACCCCGCGCCTCCCCCGCCCGGTATGGTGCCGAGTTGCGCCGAAGGAGGAGTCCTTGGAATCTTGCCCGGAGTTATTGGCTTAATCCAATCTACTGAAGTTATTAAATTAATTTTGAGTAAAGGCGATTCCCTTATTGGCCGTCTTCTGCTGTTCGAAGCCATGCCTATGAAGTTTCGTGAACTAAAATTAAAGAAAGATCCTGATTGCCCTATTTGTGGTAAAAATGCGACGATAAAGGAGTTGGTTGATTATGATGAATTCTGCGGTCTGGGAAGAGGTGAAGAAGATATGAGGAAGACAGATGCCGATATAGAAATAACCACTCATGAACTTAAAAAATTGATAGATGAAAAATCTTCATTCACATTGATTGATGTTCGTGAACCTCACGAATATGAGATATGCCGGATTGAGGGAGCCACCCTTATCCCCCTTGCTACCATTGCGAACCAGATGACCGGGTTAGACCAGACGGGCGAAATGATTACTTACTGTCATGCGGGTATAAGGAGCTACAAAGCCGCTGAATTCCTTAAAAGCATGGGGTTTGGCAAGGTCAGAAGTTTGAAGGGAGGAATAAAAGCCTGGTCTAAAGATATAGACCCAAGCATTCCGGTTTACTGATTCAGTCGTCAGGGATCAGCTTTCGGTTTTAAAAATTTAATGCTTACCATGATA
Organism: Nitrospinota bacterium; assembly: GCA_036011265.1. GTDB lineage: Bacteria > Nitrospinota > Nitrospinia > CAJXCL01 > CAJXCL01 > CAJXCL01. Next base: position 1,799 of record DASCNB010000110.1, read on the forward strand.
GCTGACTGGTTAGCGCCTTCTATTAATCCATTTAAAAAAAGAGAATAAGCAAATAATGGAGATTCAACACAAAACTGATTTTTTGGTAATTGGCAGTGGAATTGCCGGCCTTTTTTATGCTTTGAAAGTTGCAAAATATGGGTCAGTGGCAATTGTCACGAAAAGGGCTATTGAAGAATCCGCTACAAAATATGCCCAGGGAGGCATAGCTTCTGTCACATCTGCCGACGACTCTTATAAACTCCACATCCAGGACACCATAGAAGCGGGTGCAGGTCTTTGCGATAAGGAGATGGTCAGGATAATAGTTGAAAATGGTCCGGAAATGATTAAAGAGTTGCTGGAACTGGGAGCTAATTTTTCTCGTTCAGCAGGAAAGGAAGGATTAGATGGTTTTGATCTTGGTATGGAAGGAGGGCATTCAAAGCACCGGATTATTCACGCCTCTGACCTGACAGGGCTGGAAATCGAGAAAGTATTAGTCGAAGCGGTTAAGAAGATCAAAAATATTCAGGTTTTTGAAAATCATATTTCAGTTGATATTATCACTCATTCCAAAATTTCATCACGGTTTCAAAAAAATAATGGAGAAGACACAGCTTTAGGTTGTTATGTTCTCGATAAAAAAAGCGGAATAATTAAGACTTTTTTATCTCCATCAACATTACTGGCAACAGGCGGGATCGGGAAGGTTTATCTTTATGCTTCGAACCCGGACATAGCCACAGGAGACGGCATTGCTATGGCTTATCGCGCTGGTGCTAAAATTTCCAATATGGAATTCATCCAGTTTCATCCTACATGCCTTTATCATCCTGATGCAAAATCATTTTTAATATCCGAGGCAGTTAGAGGAGAAGGAGGAATTCTCAGGTTAAAAGACGGACGTACCTTTATGGAAAATTATCATTCCATGGGATGTCTTGCGCCTCGTGATATTGTTGCCAGGGCCATAGACTTTGAAATGAAAAAATCCGGAGATGATTTTGTCTGCCTCGACACAACACATCTGCCAGGCTTTCGGATAAGAGAACGCTTTTCTAACCTCTATAAAAAATGTTTGAACTTTGGGATAGATATGGCAACTACCCCTATTCCTGTCGTGCCGGCAGCTCACTACTCCTGTGGAGGTGTTAAAGTGGACAGTTATGGCAGAAGCAATATTCACGGGCTATACGCGACAGGTGAGGCGGCATGTTCCGGTGTACATGGAGCCAACCGGCTGGCCAGCAATTCCCTGCTTGAAGCGCTGGTTCTTTCAAATCGGGCGGCCCGGAATGTTATTAAGATTTTTAAAAAAGAGAAACCTTTTTCTCAATCTATACCGCAATGGGATATTGGAAATGCCGTGGATAGCGATGAGATGGTTGTGGTGTCCCATAACTGGGATGAAATCCGTAGAATCATGTGGAACTATGTTGGGGTAGTACGATCCAATAAGCGCTTTAATCGTGCAAAAACAAGAATTGAAATTCTTCAGAAAGAAATTAAAAAATATTACTGGGATTTTGTTATAACAAGCGATCTGATTGAATTAAGAAATATTGCTACTGTAGCTGAACTCATTATTAAAAGCGCTATGGGCAGAAAAGAAAGCAGAGGATTGCATTATAATCTCGACATTCCAAACCGGGACGATAAAAACTGGAAAAGAGATACTATAGTTGTAAATCATGGCGGGAAGCAGGTAAAGATGGAAGTGTATAGTCCCTAACTCAGAAAAAAACAATTTTTTTGAGCGAGATCTACAAACCACCAAATTTTCTCAGCTGCTGTTTATAGTAATCACTACTGGGAGCTAATTTTATGGCCCTGTTAATTGTTTCTATCGCTTTTTCTGTATCCCCTTTTTTGAAGTAGAGTTCTGATAGGGTATCAATAAATTCCGGTGTCTTGGGTTTTAATTTCAAAGTATGAAGAGAAATTTCAATCCCTTTATCAAGGTTTACAGATTTTTTAGCATAGAGCCACGCAAGCCGATTTAAGACAAAAACATCATCAGGTTTTAAATCCAGAGAGTTCTTGCATAATCCTATTGCCTTGGTTAACCAGCCTTTTTGAGTATATCCTGTACATAATCCATAATAAATACGGTAATCTTTCGCGTCTATCCGCAATGCCTCCGTAAAATGACCAATTGCGATATCTGGGGCTTTGTTTTTATTTTGCAAATTTCCTGTTGATAAAAGAGCATCTAAATTTTTTGGATCAATACTAATTGCTTTCATATAGTTCTCAAGCGCTATTGTGTTATTATTTTTTGCTTCATAGACCTTTCCTAAACCAAGATATCCCCGTGGGTCATCTTTTAATAATTCGACCGTCATTAAAAAGACTTTTTCCGCCTTATCAAAATTATTTGCCTTTAAGTGAAGTTCTCCAAGGTTGAAATGATTTTCTTTTGATTCGGGACTCAGCTGTATCAGTTTTTCATAAATGGGGGTGGCCTTTTCAAACTGGTTATTAGCCATGTAAGATTCTCCCAGCCACTCAAAAATTTCCGGATCTTTTTCACCCAATACAACAAGTTTTTCAAACAAGGGGACGGCGCTGTCAGAATTATTTTTTTCTAAATATAATTTACCGAGCATTTTGATGGAAACCCTGTCCTTGCTATCCAACTCTAATGCGGTTTCGAATACCTTTTGCGCTGCCTCATTTTTTTTCTGTTTGAAGAAAATTAATCCAATATACCTGTTAACAACGCTCTGGTTCGGATTAATCTCAAGTGATTCTTGAAATTCCCGCATTGCTTTATCGTAAAATTGACTCTTATAATAAAGCTCACCGAGTCCGTTGTGTGCCTTAAAATCGGAAGGATTGAAATCAAGAGAAAGGTTAAAGGTTTCCAGGGCTTTATCATCAAATTCTTTTATGAGATAAATTTGCCCCAGCTTGGAATAAGCCAAACTATTAGCTGGTTCCAGTTCCACAAGCTTTTTGTATTCCACAATGGCCTTATCATACTTTTCTTTTTTTAAGTAAGAATTACCTAATCCCAAATGCCCGTTAAAATTATCATTATCAATTTCCACCGCTTTAGTAAATTCCTGTATTGCCTTATTTATTTCCCCTTTCTCATAATATGCAAGTCCTACCTTCACATATTTTTCTGAATTTTGAAAAAGGAGGTCAATAATCTTGCTATCATTTCCAGTTATTATAAGGAATACAACAGAGAACAACACGAAGGCTGTTATTAAAGATGCGATTTTTAGCCGCTTAGATTTTTGCTTAACCTCGGAGGCACGTTTTTTTACAGCCGGGACCTTTTTTCCTTCCTCTTTTTTTACGAGATCGGGCATCATTTTGCAGTTCCCTTCAAACAGGGCCCCATCGTCTACAATGAAGTGGACAGTCTTTACGTTTCCTGTTGTCCGGCTGTTTTCCTGGAGGTCAATTTCATTTGACGCGGTGATATTACCTACTATTTCACCTTGATTAATGAGATTGCACGTTTTTACTTGAGCTTTTACCTGCCCTTTATTACCGACAACTAAAGTTTCCCCTACTTCCAACTCGCCGTCTATATTCCCATCAAAATGAATAGTTCCTTCCACACGTAAGGCGCCGTTGAAATGAACACCTTTACCGCAAAATGAGCCGACGTCTAAATTTTCCTTTTTACGTTTTTTCATAATTGAAAAATTGTAACATAAACATTAATATTTCTTCAAGAATAATAAAGCTTTTTTCAAGCTTGAGGGTATTGAAGTTCCCCGTTGCAAGTTACAGGGAAGCTTCTGTGTAAGGAGTTTAATATTATTTTAAGTTCGCTTGATAGCCCGGGTTAAGCGGAGCACCGCCCTGGGGTGCAAGTAACAATAATTTCAGTCCTTAAAGGGCGACACAAAAAAGCTGAGCGCTTAATAGACTGCTTCATTCCATAAAAGTCAGCAGCAGATTTGACAGCCCTTTATTATTTTTTGCGCATGTTTTTATTAATTTCCCGATATCGGTAGCAGCTTACAAGATGATCATTAACCATCCCAACGGCCTGCATATGGGCATAACAGATGGTTGAGCCGACGAACTTGAATCCCCTCTTTTTTAAATCTTTACTCATACTATCGGATTCCGGTGTGGTGGCAGGTATTTCCGAGAGGGACCTGAATTTATTGATAATCGGTTTTTCACCAACAAATTGCCACATATATTCTGAAAAAGAGCCGAACTCTTTCTGAACTTCAAGGAACTTTTGAGCGTTATTTACTGACGCATTAATTTTCAGCCTATTCCGGATAATTCCGGAATCCTCAAGCAGGGATTTGATCTTTTTTTCTTTGTACCGGGCAACTTTTTCAGGGGCAAACTTATCGAATGCCTTTCTGTAATTTTCTCTTTTATTCAGTACCGTACTCCAGCTCAATCCTGCCTGGGCTCCTTCGAGGATAAGGAATTCAAAAAGTTTTCTATCGTTGTGTTCAGGGACTCCCCATTCTCGATCATGGTATTCCATCATGAGAGGATTTGCTCCCGGCCACGTGCATCTTTTTATTTTTTTACTCTTTTTTTGAACAACCATTTATCCTTTTTTTAAATTTATACAAAAATTTGGTTCTCTCCTGGATCGGTATAGCGCTGTCAATGTGAATTAATTGCAAATGTAGCAAGCAAAACTTCAACATCAAGCCAAATCCCTTCTTCATCCGCAAAATTATCTACTTCCTGCAGATGGTCGTTCTTAAACTGCGCTAAATCTTTCGTAGAAAGCTGGTTTAACAAGCCCCGATAACCACTGTTCAATAAAATGTCCCACCATTCAAGACTGTCCTTAAGAAAATAACCCATTTGTTTGGATTGAATATTTATATCTTGAAAACCCGAGTTACTCAGCAATTCATTAATTTTATCCGGGGAGTCGAGACGTTTCCATGATAGAGTTGATGGTTTAATATCATATCTTTTTAGCCTGTCCAAAAAAGTTCCATTTAATGGTTCCATTAAAGCTTTTGTAAAACTTGTCATGGCTAATTTCCCACCGGGTTTTACAACTTTTGAAATACAGCTTAATCCTTTCTCCATGTCAGGCAATAAGAATATCCCAAACGCACAGCAAGCTACGTCAAAAGAGAATTTCTTAAAACCCATATCTTCAATGTCACAACACTTGAATATTAGATTCGATAATTTCTTATCAATTGTCTTTCTCTCCGCTCTTTCCAACATTTTGTTCGATATGTCAATCCCGATAACATTACCATTTGGTAGTTCCTGAGCAGCAGCAATCGCAACATGCCCTGTTCCGGTTGCTGTATCAAGAAATTTTTCATTTCCCTTTAAATTTATACTTTTTATTAAATGCTTAGCACTTTCGATAAAAAAACGTAACCCGTGACAATCATAACCCTCGCTTGCCATGTCAAAAGATTCTTTAACCTTTTGCTTGTGATCATTTTTATTCATATAGTAATTTTACCAGTATTTTTTTATATTTGTGAAAGGTAATTTAAATGAGATACTTTTCAGTCCCTTTTTTTCAATCATAATCTTACACGTAATCTTAATCGGTGTTTAATAAATAACGATTATCGTTAAGATTACGAGTATGATTATGAATTTAAAGTTAGTCCAGGTTGTTAAGTTCATCTATTCTTTTTCGAGAATAAGCTCTTAATATCTTCTACTATTAGATAGACGCATGGGACTAAGATTAAAATCAGCGTTGTGGAAAAGGAAATCCCCCAAACAAAGGCGTTGGCCAGAGGAGCCCATAATGGATTTTTGCCTCCGATTCCTAAAGCCATCGGAAGCATACCAAGTACTGTTGTCACAGTCGTAAGGATTATAGGTCTAAACCGAATGAGAGAGGCTTTGATTATGGGGAAATAGGGTTTTCTTTTTCCTCCCATTTTTCTTAGACTATTTGCAAAAGATATAAGAACTATAGAATCATTGACTATTACACCTGCCAGCCCAACGATTCCTATCATAGTTGGAAATGTAAAATAGCTTCCGCTGACAAAAAGCCCTACGACAACTCCAATTGATCCGAAAGGTATGGCAAGCATCACAATAACCGGCTGGATAAATGAGTTAAACTGTGTGGCGAGAATCAGAAAAACAAGAAACATCGCAAGGGAAAAAGACAAAACAACCTCTTTTACCGATTTTTGCGTCTCTTCGAATTCTCCTCCATATTGAATCGAAACTTCAGGAAATTTTTTTAATATTTTTTTATCTATGGTTTTTTTCAATTTATTGTTTACTTTGCTTGATGTAGTGATTTCATTTTCAATTTCTGAGGTCACAGTGATCGTCCTTTTCCTTCCAAAATGCTTGAACTCGAAGAGAGTAGGTTCTATTTTAATAAAAGCCACTTCCTTCAAAGGGATTAGCTGACCATTGGCAGCCGCAACATTAAGGTCAAGTATGGAGTTGAAATCTTTACGGTATTCTTCCGCCAATCGAACGTAAACGTCTATTTCTTCATTCTCTTCGTGGTAAACAGTTGCTTTTATTCCTTTGAATGCGGTCCGCACAGCATTAGAAAGTTCCTCCTGGGCAATGCCATATTTTTTGGCTTCTATCTGTTTCAGTTTTACCTGGATTTCTTTCATATTTTTTTTGTAATTGCTTCTTATATCCACTGTCCCTTTGATTTTATTTAACTCTTCTTTGATTAAAATAGAAACTTTCTCCAGCATGTCCCAGTTATCTCCCATGATCCTTACTTCAACCGGAGAACCGGTAGGGGGCCCTTCTTTCAGCCGGTCTACTTTAAATTCTTCAATTCCATTCATCTCTTTCAGAAACTGTCTTGAAATCGCGGACAGCTTTTCTATTGATTTTGTTCTTTCCCGTTTAAGTACAACATTTATTGTTCCCACATGTTCCGCAAGAGTCCCTTGGTACTCCACTTCGACAAATCCGGCTATGGAAATCAGGGAATCAATGTCATTGCCAAAAGCTTCATGGGCTACAGGAAGAATTTCTTCCAGCTTTTCAAGGGTTGTATTGAGCTTTGTTCCCACCGGAAGCCAAACCTTAATATCAAATCTGGGGAACGCGTCGTTAGGCGGAAATAGCTCGACGCCAATTTTGGGAATAGCCGCTAGGCTAAGTATCAGCGTGGCAACAAATACCAGAAAAACTACGTAACGACACCTGATGCAAAATTTAATTATTTTTAAATATACTTTTTTGAAAATGGCTAAAGGAGATGTTCTAAAATTAGAATTCCTTTCTTTCTTTTTATTAGACCTGATCCTTTTCCGGGTCACTTTGGAAAATTCCACAATGTGAGAGGGCATCATAAAAAGTACTTCAAAGAGGGATGCTGAGAGAGCAAAAATAATGACCTTTGGGATAACGCTGATGAACTTCCCCATGATACCGCTCACTAACAGAAGCGGTGCAAAAGCAGCCATGGAGGTAAGAACCGCAGATGTAATAGGCCATTTAACCTCTTTTACCCCCGCAATAATCGCTTCTCTTTTTGTCATCCCCTTTTCCAAATATCGATATACATTTTCAAGAACAATAATTGCGTCATCAACGATCATGCCGAGGACCAGAACTAACGCAAAAAGCGAGATTCCATTGATTGAGAGGTCAAATATTTTCATTAAAATAAAGGCGATGAAAAAACAGATGGGTATGCCGACAAAAGCAAAAATAGCCTGCCTCCGCCCCAGGAAGAGGGCAAGCGACGCAAATACCAGGACCATTCCAAAACCTGCATTCCTTAGCAGAACGTTTAGTCTGTCCCTTATTTCAAGTGAAGTATCATTAAACAGAGTAAGCTCTAAATCATTTGAACTTTTGCGCTTATATTTGTCCAGCAGGACATTAATCTCATCAATGATGTTAATTACATTGCTGTTCTTCTTTCTCTTCACCTGGAGTATCAGCGCGGGATTGCTATTTAGCTTTGTAAGAGTTCTTGCGTCCTCGTGGCCTGTTTTAATAGAGGCAAAATCTTTCAGGAAAATTACTCCATCGGAAACCTTATTCACAAAAACAAGATTATTAAAATCTTCCACATCTGAATATTTACCAATCAGTCTGATATCAATTTTATGCTCTCCTACATCAATGTGGCCGGCTGCGGCATTTTTATTCTTTCTGTTTACTTCTCGAACAACATTATTAAGCGTAAGACCATAGGACTCCAGTTTCCCGGGGTCCACATTAATATAGACTCTTCTTTCCCGCTTACCCTGTATTTCGACCTCTGATATCCCGCGAATATCTTCAATATCTTCGGCAATGTCTTCCGCTGTTTCAAATAGTTTATCTGTAGTAAGCTCACCACCCACGGCTACGAGGCAAATGGGGAAAAAAGCAGTATCAAGATCATCTATTACGGATTTTTCCGTATCATCAGGAAAATCATCGATTTTATCCACTTCATTTCTCAGCTCCTGGATTATTGGGTTCATGTCCTTGATCTCATCGTCAAACTCAATAATAACGGAGGACCGATTGGCTGAAGAAGTGGAGAACATTTTTTTTATACCCGGAATATCTTTTATCTCTTTTTCAATGGGAGTGGTAATGAATTTCTCAACATCTTCCGGGGCAAGGTTTTTGTGGATGGTGGAAATAAAAGCTTGGTTGAAGTTCAGGTCCGGGTCCAGGTACTTCGGCATTGAAATGTAGCAATAGACTCCAGCGCCAACAATAAGGATAAAAATAAGCCTGACAAGAATGGTTTTATTAAGACCCAGTTCAGTAATATTCATTAGCTGTTTGTAAAAAGTATTCGGTCAATCCGTGTTTTATATTGTCTAAACGATGGGTTTAGCGAACGGTAATGTCTAAGTAAATGAACTAAATAGCATTAGCAAGCTAATGCCTGACAACACTATAGCATTGCGTTATGGTGACTAATTGGCTTTAATTTAGGTAACCTTGGTAACAACCATTAATCGTCAATCGTTATTTATTGTTTGCCCAGGGATGAGTTTTTGAGAAGAGAATGTAATAATCTCATCCCCATCTTGAATGCCATTGAAGAGTAGAATTTCCTTGGCCAGGTAGTTATTTTGGTTGACCGGTACAAACTTCACTTTGCCCTGAGACAAAATAAATACTCCGAGCTTTTTACCGTAAAACTTTAACCAATCCGCATTAATAGGATAAGCTCTTATTTTATTTACGGCAAGGTGGACCTTTGCAGTCATACCCGGATGAATAGTCTTGCTTTTGTTCAAGACAGAAAGTTCCACATTAAAGAGATGGGTATCAGAATCCGCTACGGGTGAAATAAAATTTACCATTCCTGAGAAGCTTTTACCAATGGCTGGAATAGAAAACTTAATTTTCTCGCTTCCTTCAACAGAGGACAGCTCCCGTTCAGAGACAGCAAAGGAAATCTTGACAGGATCCAAAACAACAATTTCAATTAATGCCTGCCCTGCCGCTACAAACTCTCCTTCTTCTACATACTTGTTGGAAACAATACCGTTCACCACGGAAAGGATTCTGGTTTTTTTTAAATTATTATTAGTAATATCCAGGCTCCTTTTAGCAATCAAAACCTCATTTTCTGCTGATTGAATTTCCTCTAATCTGGGACCGTCCTTGGCAATTTTCATGTTTTTTTTCGCGATTTCCAGAGCTGCTAAAGACGTTTTATATTTGGTATCCGCATCATCTAATTGTTCTTTAGAAGCATGTCCTTCTGAAAACAGTTTGGAAAATCTTTTCAGAGCATTTTCCGCGTTTTTTTTATCTGCTTCTGCTTTATCAACCTGTAAGCTAAAAACCTTAATTTCATCCTCACGGTACGGAATATCGATCAACTTTTTTTTAATAATAGTTTCTTCATGGCGTGCCCGGGACTCTTCCAGCCGCAGAAGAGCTGTGTTGCGGTCTACGTCCGCGAGTAGCATTCCTTTTTTTATTGTATGACCTTTGTCCACGTTCAATTTTTCGAGCAAGCCGCTAATTTCTGAGGAAACTTTGATCGTCTTTCCCGGAATAACCAGGCCGGTCTTTTCAATGGATTTAGTAATCAGTTGTTTCTGCACAGGGAAGGACTTTATTTTCAGGGCATCCGCCAATGATGAAACCGGGAAGATAAGAATTATAAAAATAACAATGGCAATTTGTTTCATGGCTGTAATTTTACCCTAATGATGCATTAAAAAAATACATTATTATAACAATACATAAGGGAAAATGGGAAAGAGGGAAAAAGGGGAAATAACTTCTTTTTTTTAGCTGCTATTAAATATGCCCTAATTCATAAATACATTGATACAAAAACCAATTATTTTTTTAATGAGTGTTTCTATCTCTTTTTTTCCATTTACCTATCTTTCCCATTTTCCCTTTGGAAAGTTAGTAGTAATATGCCAGCTCAATCTGAAGGAAATCGTCATTCCGCAAGCTGTAGAAAGGATCACTTTCAGGAAGATTAAAGAACCCGCGTGCTTCAAAAGTTGCTTTCCAGTTGTCACCGAAACGACGGCTTGCTTCCAGGGATAAAGCTCTTGAGGAATTGTTAATATCTTGTAAAAAGCCTGCTAAAAGCTCTGTACTGGCAGCATCATTGACAGCAAGGCGGAGGCCGAACATGGCGTCATTGTCAAAACCTGTTGTAGTCGCATGGCCGCGGTTGTCATACGCCCACTCGCCTATGATACCCAAATCCATTCTGGTTTCAGCAATACCCACGAATGTGTATTCAAAACCACCAACACTTGCGAAAAAGTTGTCTCCCTGGCCGTTGCGATAGAGAGCTTCCAGCTTCCACAACCATTCGCCTGCTACCAATTGCAAATCTAATCCGGACTGGTTGATCTGTTCGTAATAGGGAATAAAAACCGGATTTCCGTCACTGTCTACACCTGAAAGAAGCGTTGGTTCGCGTCCTGTTCCATTAAAATAGTATATCCCGACATCCCAGTTCCCAATCGTATGGCTGTATCGAACGGCAAAATCCAGATGATGTTCTTCATCGGTATTTTCATATCTTGCCTGGTCAGTATCCACTATTACGGCAGCCCGCAGACGTCCTTTTTCCCCCGGGAATGTTCGTTCGCGGAAATAGGGTAATAAAAACATATCTACCACACCCCAGTCACGTGGCACAGAGAGGTGTACCATAGGCTGCCCCAATTTATCTTCCCCGTCGATATTCTCTACAATGTCTGTCTGGTTTATGATGTCCACCAGGTGCACGAATTCTGTTGTTCCCCAGAAAATCTTTCCTGCGCCCACGCGAAGTTCCCAATTATCTCCGAGATAGAGATAGTTTAGTTCACGGACATCAAAATGAGTACGCTCGGAATCGGCGCTATCGACCCTTGCGAATGGAACGAAGGTAAAACTGGAGCCGCTTTCCCATTCGTGGTAGTACTCGGGTTGGAGAGCAAATGAGGCATTATCCCTCTTTTGATTGGGAAAGAGAGCATCACTTAAAAACCACCTTCCCTCGACAGCCACATATCCCGACAGCTCATGGGCTACCGCAATGGGAGCAATAATTATGCTGAACAAAGAAAAAAGAGCAAATATGGCAGGGAACACTCTCATAGAGTTAAATTCGAATATCAAATTTCGAAACAATTTTTGACACAGAAAACCCCAGATTTTAAGAGTTATAATAAATAATAGAAAATGGATGTGCAAACCAAATAAAGATTGCAATTAATTTTAATATTTGTGTAATCTGATCTCTGATCCCCGACCTCTTTCCTCCATCATCTCGCTCTTTTCAGGCTATTTTTGTTGAAGTCTTTATCTGTCAACCCTGTTTGAAATTTATAATTAGACCAGACCAGCTTTGTGTTTTTGCCATTCTGAAGGTTGATCATAAACATTTCAGTCGCCCGCCAGTGTTTGTCCAGATACTTCTGATAACCCGTACTTGTAAGTGTCTTTAAATGAGATTTTTTGCGGTTGAAATATTCGACTTTCAATACACGGTATTCACTTTTATCGTGCCAGGTAACCTGCCTTGTGTATCCTGAGTTCTTCTGATCCACAGGGTAATATTCCACAACGAAACATTCCTGGTCTTCATACACTTCATCTCTAATCCATTTGTAAGTATACTTTTCCACTTCCTGACTGGAGACATCCTCGTAGGCAAACTCACTGCCCATAAATGACCCTGACTTGTTGCGTGAGCTGATCCGCTTCACTCTCTTTAAGGCGGGCAGGTAAAGCCACTGGTCGTCGTCTCCAACTTTGTGAGTAAAGTTCAAAAAAGCAGTTCCCTTTATGTCCCTGGGAGTATCGAAAATCGTCAGACTTTTATCACCGTCTCCTTTTACCTCCAGGGTGCGAATTCGGATTTTACGTTTACTTTCCTGGCCGTGTTTGTTTCTGAGGACCATAAGCATGTCGGCAGTGAAGTCCCTGAAATCTTTGTTACGAAGATCAGCCTCTTTAGCAATGGCAAGTCCCTTTTCTTCAGGAGTTTCAGCCGTTGCCTGAGCAATAACAATGAAGGGAATTAATAGGAAAAATAAAAATCGATAAAATAGTTTCATAATTTTTCTTTTAGTTTTGCAATACCTCAATCTTGCACGCAAAAGTTTACCGCAATGCAGCAAAAGACGCAAAGAGCAAATAACCCACACGTTCTCTGCAGTAGGATGGTGGGGGGGGATGTAAAATCCCCCGCACCGGGAAACCGCTTTGTTTAACTTTTAGAAGGTGTCGACGGGCAACAGTTTTTAAAGAACTCCTGCCAGGATGATCCTTCACAGCTACAATTTTGCATCATAGTTTTGAGAGTTTCCTTGATCTTCTCACCTGTGAGTTCGATGCAGAACCCTTTATCGGTTTCCTTAAACTTAATATTACAACAATCTTTTTCCATTTTTTTTTCACCTCCTTCCCTATTTTAAATTTAGACATATTGGTATATGTCTATACGAAAAGACAAAAAATTTTATTTCTTTCCTTTTTGTCCGGAAAACATTTCCATAAAATCTCCGCAGCAATCGGTTACGCAGGAACAGTTCATGGAGTAATAGACCTCCTTTCCCTCTTTTCTGTCCGTGACGATCTTCGCGTTTTTCAATATGTTGAGATGGTGGGAAATGGAGGGCTGTTTCATCTTAAAATGTTTGCAGATCTCTGTGACGCACATCTCCTTTTTCATCAGCAGAGACATAATTTTCACCCTCGTTGGGTCTGCCACGGCCTTGAAGAATGAGCAACAATCAAAATTCATTTAAAATTCCTTCAATAAACATATAGAAATACATCTATTCATAAGATATAACCGTTGACAGTTTTTGTCAAGGTTATTTTTTTAGGAGGATTTCCTGATCTTTACAGCTTTTGCAGGTTTGAACCTTTTGCAATCTCAGCTTCATAACCGGAATGTTATGATAATTCCATTTCCTTGCGAATGGCTTTACGGAGTTGATCACGGACGTCATCCGGGAATTTTTCAGGGGCCTGGTTTTTGATTAATTGAAGACTTTTTTTCATAAGTTCAATATTTTCTTCACATTCAGTACACGTACTTACATGATCTTCAGCGAATGAAACCAGATCCGGGTCCAGCTCACCGTCAAGATATTCGGACATTTTTTCAAACAGTTGTTTGCAAATCTCGTTCATTAGTTTTCCCTTTCCATATAGTACTCTTCAAGGCTTCTCCTTAAAAATAATCGGGCCCTGTGAAGTCGGGATTTAACAGCCGGCACATTGATCTCAAGAGTTTGAGCTGTTTCTTCCGCTGTAAATCCTTCCAGGTCCCTCAAAACCAGCACAATCCTGTATTTACGAGGCATCAGTTGAAGGTTTTTTTGAATATGCTCGCTTAACTCCTGGTTCAGCATTTCCTCAGCAGAAGTTTTATGCCATGAAGGCTTTTTATCATCCGGGGTTTCTTTCTCGTTTGGGAGGAATTCCTCTAAAGAAATTTTAAAATCAGGTTCACCACCTTTTTTTCGTTTTGTTTTTAAGCAGGCTGAAGAAGCAACCTTGTAAAGCCATGTTTTAAAGGAAGAATCCCCGCGAAAACTACTAATGTAGCGGTATGTATTCAAAAAAGTATCCTGAAGAACATCCTTTGCTCCTTCCGGGCAACCGCACATCCGGACTAAAAAGCCATAAATGTTCCCTTCATATCGGGTCATGAGATCTTCAAAAGCAGAATTATTTCCTGCCTTAAAACGCTCTATAATTTCCCAATCTTTATCTTGAATAGCCGGCATTTTTTTCCTTAATATATATTTCCGTATATCAAATTTCACTGCGTCATTGGTCGAAATCTTCGACAACGTAATAACACATACGCCTTACTCGGATTTCTCCCTGCTAGTCTTGTGAAATTTAATATCAGAAAATCTATTTAATCTATAAACAATTCATACTATCACAACGCCATACTGCAGTAAATCAAAGTAGGCATTTAGCAGCAGGCAAGAGAAAAATTGAAACATTAAAAAAATAACTCATACGGGAAAACAGGATAAACGCGGACTGTTGGTCTCGTTTATCCTGTCCATCCTGTCAAATATTTTCATAATACTTTATAGCCTCGCAAATTCGTTATCCATTGGAGATTCATTTTCATTAGGTGTGAGCTTTGACATATTTACGAATTCACGATCTTCATAATTGGCAATGTTTCCTGTATCAGTAAAAATGATCATGGCAAGATTCCAATTGCCTGAACTATTTTTTGTTTCAACCCTGTATCTGTCATCGATTGAAAAAATTCTTAAATGAGCTGTTTCATTCAAAGCGTTTTCCAGGGTATTGCAAAAACATGCATAAATGCCGTCTTCAGTAAATCTTGTATAAAAATCAGCATTTTGGCCTGTCTGGTCTGTAGTTATTTTATTGTAGTGGTCTAAATAATGGGCGATTACTCCTTGATCTAATTTACGTGTATATTCTATAAATTCCCCATCTTCATAGTTGGCAATTACCCCGGTTTTGTCATTTCGTATCTGAGCCAGCCTCCACTTTCCCTCGTTATTCAGTATTTCGATCTCTGTACGGTCTTCTAATGAAAAAACCCTGATTTTCTTAACAATACCGGAAGGATCATTATAATACTGATAGATGCCATCGTTGGATGAAGGGACCGTTTCTATTAGATCTCCTATGGCTTGCTCCTGATCCAGTAGAGGTTGGATGCTCATTATTCTATTAACTTCCTGAGAACCTGATATAGCAGCAAAACCGTTAGCGGAAAAGACCAATGTAATAAATAAAGATAATCCTAAAGTAAGTAACTTATTCATGATAAACCTCCTTTAAAAAATGATTAATGATAAATAACTTGTGACCTTCAGCCTATGAAACGCACTTTTTGCATGTTGAAAAACCCACAATCTGATAAGCAGCACAATAACCTATCAATCCTGTAGCCAGTGGGATAATCCCGATTAATCCCCATAATGATTGCGGACCAACAAAAACCAGAGATAAAATCCCAGCTCC
>DASCNB010000111.1:0-5033 GCA_036011265.1 Nitrospinota bacterium
TGATGTGATAGAAGCCACATTTAAGAAATGCATCACCAATTTTGGATCGAGAGGAAGGAACTGAGCATTCATCTCCAATAATTTAAAAATCAACCTGTAATGCTCTTTCTCCGAAATAATTTTTTTAGACTTAAGTTTAAATAAAATCTCACCTGTTCCAATAATTGGAGATTGGTTTATATTTAAGTATTGGCGTGCATATCTTTCATCCATCCACAGAGGTATGTTCATTGTTTCAGCAATCTTAAAGCTTTCTTCAAATATTTGAGAACACACTCGCTCAGGGGTTTTATTTTTAGTGTCTAAATGGATAGAGGGGAAATAGTAATTTTTATTCAGACGTCCACTTATATGATGATGCAGACCATTCAACCAGCTTGAAGCATCATTTTTAAATTCATAACCTGTCAGTTCTCTGTTAATTTGCTCTGCTTCTGTTTTTAGCATGGAA
Organism: Nitrospinota bacterium; assembly: GCA_036011265.1. Taxonomy (GTDB): domain Bacteria; phylum Nitrospinota; class Nitrospinia; order CAJXCL01; family CAJXCL01; genus CAJXCL01. The sequence continues at coordinate 452 of DASCNB010000111.1, forward strand.
ACGTCAAAAGTTTGGGTCAGCTTTTCAAGAATATTAAACTCAGCAAAAAACTCTATTGTGAGAGTGTCTATAAATAACTTTGGCAGTCTCAATAGAGCTTGTACTATGCTATCCCGGCATGGCTCATTGACACATTGGCTGGCTGCTTCATTCATGTCATCTTTAGCCAGCACTCCCAATTCGCAAAGCGATTTCAACGCTTCCCCAGGGAATACACGAATTCCGATAAGTTTGCTGTTTAAACTGTATTTTTTCTCATTTTCTCTGAGAAGATGTTTGGCAAGAACTTGCCCTTTCTCCCTAGTCGCAAAATAGAACAAAGTAGCTTCATCCTGTCCAATATCATTTACCTGATAATCTTTAAGAACACTCTTATCAACAGATTCCGAAACAAGCCTTATTTTTCCTGAGTCAATAATCTTTTTAACATTTTGCTGCACATGTATTCTGCTTATTTGGAATTCTTTAGATTTATTAACTTCAAAATGAATACCTGCTAAAAGTGACGGAGGAATAATTATTTTTGAAAAAGCTTTTTCTATGAGAGGGAGAATATTCAGCTCCTGTGCAAGAAGAAGAGAGGTATAATCAGCAATAATTTCATCAGGGATTTTTTTAAGAGTCTCTTCATTAACAAAAGGCTGGCTACCGCACTGGATAAATAATGGATATTTATGTTCCCATTTTTCTGATTTGTTAATATGAAACCTGATAAACCAGTCAAACCCTAAAGATTGTCGATCCAAATCCATTAGGAAATGTGCAGGACATTTAGCTTCAACATACATTTTCCATCTATCTTCCCGCTCCTCCCTCCAATATTGATTTTTTTTAATAAATTCATCCAAGTTAATTAGTTGTAAGTAGTTCGACTCGGGGAATTTTCGTTGAAATGTTTGGAGACTCTTTGACGCCTCTTTATCATGACCTGTGTGATAACCTGTAAAAATAAAATTCATCCACACATCTGGATCATCTGGGAATACTTCTTTTGCTTTCTGTGCAATTCGAAAAGCCTCATCAGGACTATCTACAAGCAATATCTGACTGGCTTTAAGGCGAAGATTTTTGTCAGCCCATTCTGTGTCACTTGATTCTTTTAGGAAAAGAGCTGCTTTTTCTTTTTTCCCGGTTTGAATATAAGCATGGGTTAAATAGTTTGCAAGTATCGGGTCAGGTTTTTCTTCGACAATTTTCTCTAAATGTGGTACAGCTACATCAAGACGGTTTAGCCTGACTAAACAGTCTATTCTTATTCTGTCAAGATGCTCAGGGAGTTTGGATTCAAGAAACAAGTGTGAATGTTTTTCCAATACTGCTAGGCAATCCTCATAGTTATGAGTTTTGTAAAGAGCATAGGTTAAAAATGAAATAGATATAGGTTCGGGCTGTTTCTCTGTCATAATTTGAGCGTATTTTTTTAGCTTTTCCCATTGTTCGGTTTTTCTGAAAAAGCCACATAGATTTGAGAGGTCAAGCATCAACCCTGATTTTTCGTACAGTTGAGTTCCTATTTCCTCCACCTTTTTATTGTCGCTTATGCGATCATAGAACATTGTTTCCAATCTCATATTTTTTATCGGATCATCAGGTGAATATTTTTCTAAAACTTCAGATGCTTTAATTGATTCACCTGCCTTTATCTGAAAATCCATCATTTGTTCCAACCAAACGTTCATTGCATCCATTTCCTCAAAGCTTTTTATCTTTTCTTCAAGAAGGATAATGGCCTCTTTAGTTCTATTTTTAATCTCATAAAGCTTTAAAAGCATGTAAATGTTGTTTAAATTAAAATTTTTACTGATTATTTTCGTTTCAAGAGTTTTTATTGAACGGTTTTGATCAAACGGGACACTCCATTCTATGCAGTAGAACAAAGCCGTAAAGTTGGCAGGTTCTTTATTTAGCATACTTACCGAAAGTTTCTTAGCGTTACCTTGGAACTGTGGATGATAAGCCATGCATAGCAACAAAAATTGCCTGATATTTAAAACCTCGTACTTTTCCTGTTCGCCAGCTTCTTCAAAAAGTGTGATTGCTTTTTCGTAATAGCTAATAGCTTCTTTTAGCAATTGAGACTGCTCATTTGTGGGATTAAATAAAGTAGGATTTATCGATGCAGGATTCATAATTCTCGGTTTTTCATCAAAAAATTCAGGCAAGGCTTCCCAAAACTTAATATGACCGGCGTGAACATAATGAGTCGGATGCTTCGGAGATTTTTTGATAGCATTGTTTATCGCTTCATTTGCTTTCACAAAATTCCTATTAAGCCTGTGGCGACAAGCTAATAGTTGAAATGAAACACTGTTATGTTCAATTTCACTTTTATTCCAGATATCATCAAATTTCTCTAACTTTTTATGGTCAAGGTACATCGCAAGAGTGAGGTTAAAAACGTGTTGGCTATTAATCGGTTTAAGAATCTCAAGCGCTTTTTCATATTGTTTGTCTTCAGAAAGCAACATAGCTTCAAGAGGTCTGGTATCAAAAGAGAGGTCTATTTCGCGAACAGTTTCCAGGCATTTTTTTGAATTTGTTTTCTCAGCAGGAATTATGAGGCTTAATATACCGAGGATATACCAGAATTTTGCTCTAACCGAGGGTGAAAGTTTATTCAGGCCAGTTTGAAAACGGTCAATATGAGACTTAAGTTCCTTGATTGACTCAACCTGCTTCCCCTCCCTGAAATGTTCTCTAATTTCATCACACTTTTTTGATAGCTCTCTATCTAACTCACTCTTAAGGCTTTTAATATCAAAATCTTTATTAACAAGAAGCTCTCCCATCTGACTTTGCTTGGTGGGAAAGTCAACTTGATGTAACTGGAATTGTCTTAAAAGAGCCTCTAAAGCTTCCGGCCCAATAAAATCTTTAACCCAACCTTCCCCAAAAAAATCATATACTTTTCTGTGGTGATCTTTCAGTATTTTGGATAGTTTTACTTCATCCCAAACATCAAAAATAATATCTTTCTTTTCTAGTTTACGAGTTTGTTTAAGAATCTCATCCTGACACTTATTTGAGATTAAAGATTTCTTACTACAGAGCACAAAATGTGAAGGCTGAGGGTTCCATTGTGCTTTGAGGAACTTCTCTACTGCATCTCTTATGTCAGATGGTCCAAATTGCTCAACACGTTTACACTGATAGACCCTCTGTCTACCATTTTTAAAATCCTTAGGATACGCAATCAAATCGATCCCTTTTTGGTTCTCTCCAAGTTTTCCATAAACATTGCACCCCCGAATTTTATGATCAATTTCAACTATGTCTTTGCAGATAAACTCAAAGTAACCCCATGGAAGAGAATTAAAAGGAAGAACCTGAAGTTTTGGCCTTACAGGATGAGGAATATTATCCGGTTTTGAAGGTTTATGAAGTAAATAATCAGGAAGTTCTTTAGTGCTACTATTTATGTCTTCATTACCACTTTTCCGCTTTTTTATTTTTCTCTTTTTGCTCATAACAGTAATGTATCGTTAGAAAACATATTTGACAATATAAAAAATTGAATATAAAAAATATATTGTTCTTTATTAAAATGGACAAAACATTTTATAAATAGAAAAGGACGATATATAGAAGTTAGTCTGTAGTTTAAGTACTGATTTGAGGATTAGACCATAAAGCGAATAATTCGGCGGTATGCAGAATAAAAATTTTAGCGGATATAGGTGCGTGTTGTTTGTAACTCAAAAGAAGGGAGGCTTAAAACTTTGAAGGTAGATAGAAAGACTAAACCCAAAACAACTAAATTGATTCGCCATCAGTCAATTACAGAAAAAATCCTTCTCGTCAGGAACAAAAAAGTAATACTGGATAGAGACCTTGCGGAACTTTATGGAGTAAAACCGATTCGTCTCAGAGAGCAAGTAAAAAGGAATATAAAGAGATTCCCGAGAGATTTTATGTTTCAGCTTAATGATCAAGAGATTGATCTTATGGTATCGCAAATCGCGATACCTTCCAGGAAGCATCTTGGAGGCCATAAACCCTATGTTTTTACAGAGCAAGGTGTAGCCATGCTTTCAAGTGTTCTTAACAGTGAGAGGGCAATAGAGGTTAATATTCTAATTATGCGGGCTTTTGTCAAGTTAAGAGAAATATTATTAACCCATGCAGACCTGAAAAAGAAGATTGACCGGTTAGAAAAAAAATATGAATCCCATGACAAGGAAATAAAGTTTGTCTTTGAGGTTATTAAGCAATTATTAAATCCACCATTACCACCAGAAAAACCAAAAAAGAAGATAGGTTTTAAGGCAGAAGGGAAGTGATTAAATAAAAAAAATGATCCTCCACTCATACGTTTCAGATTTCAAATCAAATGGTTTATAAATACAACATGGAGGGAACTTTATTATTTTGTCAAAACTTTTTGTTCTTGACCTCATTATTCGATATAGCTATGATATCGACATTTGAAAATCAAAAAAGCAGCCAAGTTTGATTTCTCCGACAAGATTATAGTTTTTATTGCCACCGGAGCTTATGTCGGTTATTTCCCTTTTGCGCCCGGGACCCTGGGTACCCTCTGGGGTATTGTTTTCTATTATCAGTTCTTAGAGCTTCAGCCGCT
>DASCNB010000112.1:0-6183 GCA_036011265.1 Nitrospinota bacterium
AAATAATCTTTGCTTTCCATTTTCCTTTTTGTTGTTTTATCGCAAGTTGATGGTACGTTACAGCTTTTATTTCTGTTTTAATGAGATGTTTTTCTCTCTTATAAGTTTCCCCCGCAATTTCCGCGTGTAGATGATTTTCGTCCAGAGAAAGAATCTTAAACTCTTTTCCAAGAAATTCCTTAACTTCAAAAAAATATAAAATCTCGTTCAGCCATTTTACCATGAGGTTTTCAATATCTGATCCGGGAAGTTTAATCACCCGTTTTTCAATCTTTTCAATTTGGTCAGGCTCGGCAAAAACAAAGATAAGGCCTTCCGCTGCATGAGCAAAAAGCTTTTGCAAAGATTCACCATAAGCTACCACCGCGATGTCGGCAGTTGTTCCAACAATTCTGAAATTATTATTTGATTTCAAAGTAAAAGGTAAGAATAAAGGGGAGTGTTCTTTTTGAGCCTTTGTAGTGATTATCTGCCATCCATGGCCTCAACCCTTCGGGCGGTTTTTAAAAACCGCCCATTTTACCCTCCTGGAAAATTATGAAGATTCCAAGTAGTTTGCTACTGGGAGCTTCAACTGTAGTCGTGGATTTGCTATGAAATGATTATTTAAATTTTGCGGAAAGGTTTTAATATTTATTAAGAGTCGAAGCTTGCCTCAACAAAAAATTCTAAGCCGTCACATTTAAAAGGTATTACAATACAGGGGCCGTCAGAAGAATGAGAGATCTCATGTCCTTTGCCTGCGATTACAGTGGGAATACCCGCCTCAAATTTGAGACCTGCCTCTGCAAGATGCTTCCGTGCGTCGCCTGAAATCATATTCGTAATTTCACCCACGGCGTCTCTAACATCATCGTTTAACTCGGTATATTCCTCCATCAGCATGGCGGACACTACCCTCAAAGCGCAGCCCGCTGTGAAACTGACAACTACCGATCCCTGCTTGGCGCCGGTTAAACCTATAACTCCTGAAATATCCCCTTTAGACAACTTATCTTTTTTAACAAAAGGCTTTCCTGGTACAGGAGTTACTGAAGCCATTGTTTTAAGAACATTTACTGTTCCCGATAGAAATGGATTAAGATATTCAGCTTTCATGAATGCTCCTTTTTATAGACAGTTGCTATTTCTGTTTATTTAAAAATCTTTTTAATTTTTTCTTCCAGAGTTGCCGCGTTAAACGGTTTTACAATGTAATCGTTTGCCCCTGCCTGAATAGCAGCAATAATATTTTCTTTTAATGCCTCAGCAGTAACCATCATAAACGGAGTATCTTTCAAATCCGCATCTCCCTTAACGGTTTTCAGTAGTTCCAAGCCGCTCATTTTAGGCATATTCCAGTCTGAAATAACAAAATCAAATTTTTCTTCTTTTAGTTTTGCTAATGCGGTAGTCCCATCATCAGCATCTTGAATATTTTTAAAACCCAACTGACGAAGCAGGTTTGTTACTATTTTTCTCATAGTAGCAAAATCATCCACTACAAGGATCTTCATATCAAGATCAGCCATATTCAACTCCTCCTGAAAAATTTCTAATTTAAAAAATAATGCTATCATTTTTTTTTTTCAATGACAAGTGATTTATACAAAAGGATATTTTTTAAAATACCTCAATCTGAGTGAAGCACATATTTTTTTGAAATATTTGAGTTTTTAAGTTATATAATCAGTTTAAGGGTTACGCAGACTATTTTTTTATAAAACTATTTATGAAACCACTAAACATATCAGGGGCAAGGAGGCATGGGGTAAAGGGAAAGTCCATTATTTTCTTCGTGGCCTTCCTGATCTTTGTGCTTAATAATACAGCAGTGTTGGTGCCGAATTTTAATCAAAAAGTAGTACACGCTGCATCTTTGCCAGGTTTGGATGAAGCATTTTTAAAGCAAGAACAGGAAGGAGTAGTTAAAAACAGCGACAAAGGCTTTGAGAGACTTACGCCAAAAGATCGAAAGGAATTTGAAAAACTGCTCAAAAAAGCTCTTGGTGTGTCTCTTTTTGAAAAGAAAAAAAAGATTTCCCGTAAAATATTAAAACATAAATGGAGAAAAAGGCCCGAAAAACGTGTTTTACGCGTTTACGCGACTTCATTCGGTAAGCCTGGCAATAAAGGGGAATCCAGCTATTTTAAAGACGGGTCAAAAGTTCGATGGGGCATTGTAGCTGCTGCTCTGCCTGATCCATCAGCAATAGGCAAATGGATTGATGTTAGACGTATTGCTGTAAATGGTGAAAGGACCCGCTGGGTTAAAATGAAAGTCAGAGATCTGGGGCCATGGTTCAGGAACGATCCATATTGGAAGAAAAAATCAAATCAACCGAGAGCGGTTCGTTATTTTAAAAATAAAAAAGAGAGATTCGATGGAAGGGTTGTCATTAATCCGGCAGGGATTGATATAACACCATGGGGCTGGCAGAAGCTCGGAATACCGGCCAGGAAAAGCTATAATCATTCCCAGCACGTGGAATGGCGGTTTGCGGGGTAGATTTCCCACAGAACTTGATTAAACCGCGGAGAACACGAAGAATTTTTTTGTATTATGTGCCACGCATCTTTAGGGTCTCTGTTGCTTCTGATCTTAAAAGTATGATTGCATGAACAAGCGCTTTTGAGCTGCGTGGCACATTAAAAGTATCTTTAGCTCGCTATTTTTCACAAAGGTTTTTTGCTTCAACCCGTGCCCATCGGTCCGCTTGCATAATATCAGAAATTTCCCTTATTTTTTTTGGCAGGTGTTTTCCCATTATTTTTTTAATAATTTTGGGAATACCGGTAAAAGAGATGGAGCCATTTAAGAAAGCTTGAACAGCAACTTCATTGGCCGCATTCAATACGGCGGGCATAGTCCGGCCGATTCGTAAGGCATGAAAAGCATGTTTAAGACACGGGAATTTTTTATAATCCGGTTCTGAAAACGTGAGAGTTTTTATTTTTGCTAAATTTAGAGTTGGGAGATTAGTGGAAACCCTTTCAGGATAATTAAGGGCATAGTTAATTGGAACACGCATATCAGGCAATCCCATCTGGGCGATAATAGAGGTATCAATAAACTCCACCATTGAATGGACTATACTTTCAGGGTGAATGACAACATCTATCCTCTTTTCGTCAACCGCAAAAAGCCAATAAGCTTCAATTACTTCCAACCCCTTGTTCATTAAAGTTGCGGAGTCAATCGTAATTTTTGGTCCCATGTTCCAGTTTGGATGATTCAGAGCTTCGCGAGTGGTGATTTTTTTAAATTTTTTGGCAGGATAATTGCGAAAAGGACCGCCTGAAGCCGTTAAAATAATTTTTTTTATTTTGCGATTTGCTGCCCCGTTAATGCACTGATAAATTGCGCTGTGTTCGCTGTCAACCGGAACAATTCTGGCCCTCATTTTCCTGCTGTACTTCATAAAAAGCTCGCCGGCAATAACAAGGGTTTCTTTGTTTGCCAGGGCAATGTCTTTTCCGCATTTTAATGCTGCAAAAGTCGGAAAGAGCCCTGCGGCGCCTACAATGGCTGATACAACCATTTCAATCTCCGGTATGGAGGCGACTTTTATAAGGCCTTCGATACCTGAGAAAATCTCGACCTTTGATCTGCCCACTCTCTTTTTTAAAATAGATGCTTTTTTTTCATCAAAGAGAGCGGCGTATTTCGGTTTAAATTCCTTTATTTGCTTTTCAAGGAGAGAAATATTTCCTCCGGCAGCCAGTCCCGATACTTTAAACCGATTTTTACTTTTTCTTACTATGTCAAGAGTGTTCACGCCTATCGAACCGGTGGAACCAAGGATGGCAATTTTTTTTGGCATAGCAAACTTCTTTCTAAAACTAAAGATACTTAAGCTATGAATCCCTAAAGGGTCTAAGATCATGGAACAAGGGTCCATATTCAGCTTCACTTGTACCATGACCCCTGTCCCTTGCCCCTTTAATTAACAGATTTCCTTCTTTTCTGATATTTTAATACAGCACGGTTATGTTCTTTTAATGTCGAGGAAAATTTGTGTTCTCCGTTTTTTTTGGAAACAAAGTAGAGATAGCCCACCTCTGCCGGATTTAGCGCTGTTTTAATGGAGCTAAGCCCCGGGTTAGCAATAGGGCCGGGTGGTAAACCGCCATAACGGTAAGTATTATAAGGTGAATCAATTTTAAGATCTTTCTTTCGAATATTGCCGTCAAAGTTTTTGATGGAATAAATAACCGTAGGGTCGCTTTGTAAACGCATTTTTTTCCTTAATCGATTATGAAAAACCGCGGAGATAAGAGGACGCTCTTCTTCTTTCCCCGTTTCTTTTTCAATTACAGAAGCCAGAGTTACTATTTTGTGAAAAGACAGTTTAGATTTTTTTACAGCCGCCATAATTTCATGAGTCATTATTTTTTTTTTAAAAGTAGCCACCATTATTTTCAAAATGTCATAGTCAGAAACATTTTTCTCAAAAAAATAGGTTTCAGGAAAGAGGTACCCCTCCAATGAATTAATGTTAAAACCCAGTTTATTTATAATCTCGCTGTCAAAAACACGAGCAATGAAAGTATCTTTTTTAGTGATGTTATTTTTTTGTAAAAGATCACCAATTTCGTAAACGTTGTATCCCTCGGGAATAGTTATTGAATGCTGGATTACCAGGCCTCTAGTGATTTTATTAAGGATTTCAACTTGAGTCATAGCCGGACTTAACCTGTACTCCCCGGCTTTTAGGTTGGAAACGACACCCTTTGCCAGCGCCAATATCTTGAATGCCTGCTGGTCTTTAATTAATCCTTTTTTATGCAAAAGTGAGGAGATATTATTAAGACCGCCTCCTTTTTTTACTTCAATCACAACAGGGGAATTTTTTGAAGAGAGAGGGGTGTTAATTGTTTTATAAAAGTCATAAGACAAAAGACCCGTTATTGCGAATACGATTCCTAAAAAGAGAATGAGTATGGTTTTAAAATTCATTATAATTATAGGGTCCAGGGGCAAGAGTTAAAGGTTGCATTTCCTTTACCCCTACTCCTCAAACTCCGGTTCCCGATCTTTGATTTTTTTATAATCCAAATATCCCTGCAGGATGTATTGAGCCGCCATTTTATCAATAATTTTTTTTCTTTTTTGACGCCGTACTTTGGCTTTAATGAGAACTTTTTCCACAGCGGAAGAGGATAGTCTTTCATCCCATTGATAAACAGGTATATCTGTTATAGACTTCAATTTGTCGATAAAATCAAAAACTTTTTTAGCCTGAAACCCTAAACTTCCGTTCATGTTATAGGGTATTCCGATTACCAATTCTCCTACCTGAGAAGTTTTAATGACATTTAAGATTTCAGAAAGATCCCTTTTAATATTCTTCCGTTCAATAACACCCTTGCTTTGAGCGGTTAACCTTAAATCATCACTGATCGCCATCCCGATTCTTTTATCACCGAAATCAAGACAGAGGGCTCTATTTTTTAACGATGTTACATCCATGCTCAACACATAAAATTAATTTTGATAAGAATTCTTCTTTAGGAATTTTTTTAGCTAATAAACCGGTGCTTTTCCCGTTGGGAGCTAGATATTCCAGTTTTATTTTGTTCTCTCCGGGTATCTCCGTAGCATAATAATGTATCTCGCTCTGACCTTTTCCACCTGCTGTTTTTATTACTTCATGGCAGGGACCATTAATCAGGTCTTTGCTGTCTACATCAGCCGCTCGTCTTTCTTCTTCCTTTGTCTGAGGAGCAGGCATTTCCAGTTCTCCCGCCAGTTCTTGCAAGTGTCTTATTTTATTTTCCAAAGAAACCTTCCTGTCCATGCACTTCTTTATTTCGTCTTTAATAGATTTCTGTTTAAAAAAATCTGTTATTGATTTAATAGAAGACTGCAACTCCTCAATTTTTTTAATAACTGTTTGCAATTCTTTTTTCTCTTTTTCCATTTCTTCTCCATTCAGTTTTGTAATGCAGGCGCTTCTAAAATAGGTGGTTTAGATTTTTTTGAAGCCGTTCTTTGCAGCTCAATTTCAGAAAGCAAAATACTTGGCGCGATACTTGAGACTGGCACATATCCTGACTCCGCCCCGCAAAATCCATTAAAAACCCTGTAATCGTTTCCCGTTGCCATTATTTTATTAATGCTGGTCAAAGGTGTGCCGACGAACTCCGCGCCACGTACCAGTTCTTCACGTCCGTCTTCAACATATACTTTATAAATGTATA
>DASCNB010000113.1:0-14603 GCA_036011265.1 Nitrospinota bacterium
GCAAGGTAAAGACCTTTACTCCTCCATCTAATGATAAAAGCTTTGTTTTTGCCCAGCTTTCAAAAAATCTTGAGAATGCCTGCATAAAAGCAAGACGCCATAATCTTGCGGCAAAAAGGTTAATAATTTTAATGAGAAGGCAGGATTTCAAAGATACAGGAATAGAAATAAAATTGACCTGTCCAACAGCTTATCCGTTAGAACTATTTGAACCGTTAAGGAATGGTTTTGTTGAGATATATAACCCTGAAACTTTCTATCGTTCAACAGGAGTTGTATTATCCGGTCTGGTAACAACAAATAATATACAACAGAGCCTCTTTGATGATATTTGCAGGATAAAAAAGATAAAAAGGATATATAATGCAGTAGATAAAGCTTCTGAAAAATTTGGCAAACATACAATCCAACACTGCTCAAGCCTTATTGCAAATCTTAATCTACAGCATGCGGGCAAAAGAGGTGATACTCCAAATAGGAAAACCGAGCTTTTCAAAGGAGAAAACAAAAGGCAGAGGCTTGGATTACCTTTAATAACGATTAAGGTTTAATGACTTGCAGACAATTATGGGGCGATCATGAAGCAACCAAAATTTGACATTGACCTAACTACTAAAGTTAAAAAGAAAGGAAACTGTTTTGTTGCATGGTGCCCGGCCATTGGTATTTCCTCTCAGGGTGAGACAAAAGAGAAAGCTTTGAAAAACCTTGATGAAGCTGTAAAACAATTCATAAAAGTCTGCTATGAAAAAGGTATTTTCGATAAATTAATCAAAAAAAGAATCAATCACCGATAAACTAATCAAAATAGTAAATTCTTAATTATATTTTTTATATTAACGATTCTGTAACAGAAACAATATCCCCTACATCTTTGGAATAACCGTCAGCGCCGATTTCCCCGGCAAATGACTTGGTGACGACTGCTCCGCCTACCATGACCTTGCAATTCAAGCTTTCTTTCCTCATAGAGTCTATGACTTCCTTCATCTGCATCATGGTTGTTGTCATAAGCGCGGATAAAGCAACCAGATGAGCCTTATGTTCTTTAGCCGCTTTTAGAATATCTTCACAGGGAACATTTTTCCCAAGGTCAATAACATTGTAACCAAAGTTCCCGAGCATAATGACACAAATATTTTTTCCTATATCATGGATGTCCCCTTTAACCGTGGCAAAAACAATTGTTCCTTTGCTCTGCATCATTCCAGATTTTTCCATCAGTGGTCGGAGAATATCCACACCCCGTTTCATAGTATCGGCGGAAGCGACAAGGTGGGGGATAAATTTCTTTCTTTTAGCAAACAGGTCTCCCAGATGACGAATAGCCGGTGTCATAACATCCACAAACAGTTCAAAGGGGTCCTCCTCTTTTTCAATAGCTTTTGAAACTAAGGCCTGAATGGAATCTTTTTCTCCTTCAAGTACCGCGTCAAAAATCAATTCTCTTATTCCTTTTGTTTTTAAATGAGTTTCTTCTTTCTTTTCATCTTTTTTTTCGGTTTCTGCAAAAGCAGCCTGCAAATCTATGTATTTTTTACAACCGGTATCTCGTTCGGCAAACAGAGAAGCCGCCGCCGCAACCTTGTGCATTTCCGGGTCATATGGATTTATTATCGCAGCGTCGAGCCCCCTGGAAACAGCCATTCCCATAAATGTATTATGAATCGTTTTCCGGCCGGGCAGACCGAAAGACACATTGCTGATACCTAAAATAACAGGGACATTTAATTCCGTTTTAATAAGATGAACAGCATTCAGGGTCTCCCTCGCGCCATCCTGCATGGCGGACACCACAAGCGCAAGACAGTCAAAAATAATATTTTCTTTTGCAATGCCGTACTGTAAAGCGCGCTTCAATATTTTTTTCGCACACTTTAATCTGTCTTTCGCTTTTTCCGGGATGGTATCTCCGGCAGTCAGTCCGATTACTGCAGCACCGTATTTTTTGACAAGCGGTAATATTATTTCTAATCTTTCATCTTCCGCGTTTACAGAATTGACCAGTGCCTTCCCTGTATAATTTATCAAGCCTTGTTCCAGGGCGTCAGGATTCGAACTGTCAATAACGAGCGGTATATCCACTACATTTTGAACCGCGGCTATGGCTTTTGCCATCATAGCCGGTTCATCAATCATCGGGACTCCCACATTAACATCCAGGGCGTCCGCCCCTGCTTCAAACTCTTTGCGAGCCTCTGTAACAATAAGGTCGGTTCTTCCTTCTTTAATCGATTCTGCAAAAGATTTCTTCCCTGTGGGATTGATCTTTTCACCGATTTTAAAAAATGGATAACCCTGTCCTATATAAGCTGTTTTAGACCTGCTGGTTATCCTGAGACAGGATGATTTGGTTTTTGGCTTTGGAACTTTGTTTTTTAAAATTTTAGAGATTAGCTTGATATATTCCGGAGTAGTCCCGCAGCACCCTCCAATAATATTAGCCCCAGCCTGTACAAATTTTTTAGCGAATGAAGCTACTTCATCCGCGGACGCGGGAAAAATAGTTTTTCCACCTTTATTAACCGGTAAACCGGCGTTCGGTTGAACAGATATAAACCTCTCCGTCGCTTTTGCCAGTTTTTCCACCACCGGCAGCATATACTCCGGACCGGTAGAACAGTTCGTTCCGATAATATCCACATCAAGCCCTTCCAAGACAACTGCGGCGGTTTCCGGGTCCGTTCCTGTATCCGTAAGCAGATCTTTGGTGAAGGTCATCATTGCCATTATTGGGACTTTCCCCACTTCTTTCGCGGCAACCACGGCGGCTTTCATTTCCTGCAGGTCGAACATGGTTTCAATGGAAATCAAATCTACACCCGCGTCCACAAGTATCTTTACCTGCTCTTTAAATATTGCCACAGCTTCTTTAAAAGGAAGTTCTCCAAACGGTTCAATGGTTGTACCGCAGGGCCCGATATCCCCGGCAATAAAGGATTTGCCTTTGGTTGCTGCACGAGCATTGGCAACAGCAGCCTTGTTAATTTTCTTCAGGTTTTTTTCATTCTGAAACTCCCTGAGGCGGAGTCGTGAAGAACCGAATGTATTTGTTAAGATAATGTTGCTGCCGGCCCTGACATATTCCGCGTGAACGGATTTAATAATGTCCGGTTTTTCAATATTCCATAGATCCGGCGCGTAACCCGGTGGCAAGCCTTTATCCTGCAAAAGAGCGCCCATGGACCCATCAAGAACCAGGATTTTATTTTTTAATTGTTTTAGGATTTTTGACATAGAACCTTAGAATTTATCATAGAGAGGCCAGTGGCCGCAATCACAATTGAAGCTTTCCGTAGCAAGCTTCAGCGTAGAGTAAAATTTATTTCAAGTTCGCTCATTATCCCCGCAGCACGCTGCTGAGAATGCACTCGCTAAACACTTTCGGTAAGGAAAACCGAATTCAAGTCTTCGCAGCTACTCTCCATAGGGCGAATCTACGGAGCTAATTGGACGGTGATCCTTTTGTGTGTGGCCGTCTGGGCACGCTGCGCTTAAAAGTGTTCGCTTATGTTTTGAAGTAATATTTTAGCTTTCTTTTTGGCAAGTTCATTGGCAAGACGTTGAGAGGGGAGAATATCAGATGGGGAGTCTGATACTTCTTTAAGAAGATTTTTAAAAAGTGTTTTATTTTGTGTTTGTATGGCGTAGGATTTCGCGTAAAAGACTTGGCCCATCAGGAACTTCCTTTGAGTTATCTCGAGCGCTTTATTAAAATGGAATAACGATTTTTCGGGTTTTCCTCCAAGCATTGGAGGTGTGCTTCCATATAATACCCCAAAAAACAGATGCGCGCCGCCAAAATAATAGCCCTCGTTTAGTTCTAACACCCTCTTCATCATTTTTTCTACTTTGGGAAGAGAAATGAGAGCTTCCGGAGAATTACGGTTGAGGTTTATCAAGCTACCCCAACAGTACGCGGCCCAAAAAAGAGAGGGGAGAGTTTGATTGTTGATATTGCCTAATGCCGTTTTAAAAGATTCGTTCCCTTTTTTCATAGAATCCTCGAAAGATTGATCGGATTTTAAAATTTGCAAGCCGTAGTTTAGACCTCTCCGATAAAAAATTTTTGCCTTTTCCCTGTCATCTTCCTCAACAAAGCTAAACGCGTAAGAACAAAATCCTTTTGCGGCAAGCAAAAGAAGTTCCTCATTTCCCGGGTCGGTTTTTATTACCCCCTCCAGCATTTTTAGTTGGGATGCAATGGCTTTTTCCGCGAAATCAGGGTCTTCTTCTTCGTTTAGAGCTATGTCAGTATTTTTGAGTATGGAAATAGAAGATTGAACAGCAATACGATCTGTACTGCATGAGGTAAGGAAAAAGACAATCAGGGAGAAAGCCATTGTTAAAAAAGTGGATTGCAAATTGACGATTTTGGAGTGGCTTGATTTCTTATTTGTGAATTTTAATCTGAAATCCGTAACTTTATCCCTTTGTGTTTTTGCGGCAAAAGGTTTTTTTTGCATCGAAAGTATTTATTGAAGAATGGAAGAGCTAATGTTGAAGAAAAGAATCCACGAAATCAGTATAGAATTCTCCTTTAACAAAATGTTTGTTTTTGAAAACTTTTCGATGAAATTGAATAGTAGTTTTTATTCCCTCTACCTGAAACTCATGCAAAGCCTGGTTCATTTTTCTGATGGTTTCTTCTCGATTTTTTCCATGAACAATCAGTTTGGCAATTAGAGAATCATAATATGGGAGAACCGTATAATCACAATATATAGCTGTATCCACTCTTACGCCGGGACCACCAGGTATATTTAACGCGGTTATTTTTCCGGAACATGGGATAAATTTTTTTGGGTCTTCGGCATTTATACGGCATTCAATGCTGTGACCTTCAAAATGATAGTTTTTTTTCTCTGATAAAAGCTCCTGACCAGCGGCTATTTTAATCTGTTCTTTTATCAAGTCTATACCGGTTACCATTTCTGTTATAGGATGTTCCACCTGGATCCGAGTATTCACTTCAATAAAATAAAAGTTCCCTGCGGGATCAACTAAAAACTCAACAGTGCCAGCGGAAGTGTAATTAGCTGCTTTTGCCGCTTGAATTGCGGCTTCTCCCATCTTTTTTCGCAAAGAATCGCTAAGTGTGACAGCAGGAGTTTCTTCTATCAGTTTCTGATGACGACGCTGGATAGAACAGTCTCTTTCTCCCAGGTGGATAATATTCCCCTTAGTATCAGCAAGAATTTGAAATTCGATATGTTTTGGTTTTTGGATATATTTTTCTATGTAAAGGTTCGATTCTCCGAAGGCATTAAAAGCCTCTTTTTGAAGAGAGGAAAATACTGCTTCGAATTTTTCTCCTTTTTTTACTATTCTCATTCCTCTTCCGCCGCCTCCGAAGCATGATTTAATTATTATCGGATACCCAATTTCCCTGGCCATTTTTTTGGCTTTTTCAGCGGAATCCACTTGATCTTCTGTGCCTGGGATAACCGGGATTCCTGCGGCTTTCATAATTTCCTTGGCCCTTGCTTTATTTCCAAGGGTTCGTATGTTTTCTGATGAGGGGCCGATAAATTTAATCTTGCAGGAATGGCAGATTTCAGCAAAGCGGGCGTTTTCCGATAAGAATCCATATCCCGGATGAATGGCATCCGCGCCCGTTATTTCAGCAGCACTGATAATGCGGGGAATTTGAAGATAGCTTAGATGGCTTTCCGGAGGACCTATGCAGACAGACTCATCCGAGAAACGAACATGAGGAGAGTTTTCGTCAACTGTAGAATGTACGGAAACTGTTTTGATTCCCAGCTCCCGACACGCCCTGATTATTCTTAAAGCAATTTCACCACGGTTGGCTATTAAGATTTTATGAAACATATTGATAGTGATTACACAGCGCAGGATTGCGACAACTAAAGAATAAGCAACATCAGACAAGAATGCTTCAGCAGGTCTGTCCTGAGCGAAGTCAAAGGGCTCAGCCTCACATGTCACCCTGAACCTGCCGAGAGGGTTCCCCGACTCTGAGGTTACGTAAAAACTTTGTTAAAAAGCCAATATTATAAGTTGTAGTACAGATCAAAATCTGCAAATCAAAAATCTTAAAGTGGCTCTATGAGGAAGAGAGGCTGTCCAAATTCCACGGGAGTGCCGTCATCAACGTAGACTTTAATAATACGCCCTTTTCTATCAACCTCAATTTCATTCATTATTTTCATGGCTTCGATAATACACAGGATTTGCCCTTTTCTAACGATTTCACCTTCCTTTACAAAAGGTTTTTTATTAGTACCCGGAGCATGATAGAAAGTGCCGACGATAGGTGATTCAAATTTTATTAAACCTTCCATTCCCGCTTCATGAGCTTCCTCTGTTTTTCCAATAGCTGTATGGGAAGGTTTGGCAGCAGGGCCTTGCGCAGGAGGGGCTGTTTGAATGATTTCTGTTTCATGGGCAGATTTTTTTAAACGGACTCTAAACCCTGACTCTTCTACTTCCAGTTCGGACAACATTTTACTATCTTCAAAAATAGATATAAGTTTTTTGATTTCTTTAAAATTCATTTGTTAAAGGTGTAAATTGTTGATGAAACAGATAACAGGTTTATGTTTTTTCATATATTCTATTAATATTTTTCAACCAGTTTTCTAAAGAACAGACTATTATATCTGAACCTTTTAAGCTATCATCTTTTTCCTCGCTTTGCTTCTTTAATTGAGGTTTTATTATTTTATAAACATTTTTTTTCTTTCTCTCGACCTTCTTTTCATCTTTTTTTACTGAAATTTGCGTCTCTTTGCCTTCTTCTGCAGAAGTTAGAGTCCCCAAATCTTCTTTTAAATTCTGTTCAAGCCTCTTTATTTGATCATGAACCAACACATAAGAGTCGGACACAGCTTTGCCAGAAGGAATAAGACAAGCCAGTTTTCTTAATTCTATCAATGCGCTCTTTTCATCTTTTTCATCTAAATAATATTGAATCAGCGCTTTATGAGCTGCATAGTGCCCCTGAGAGTCACAAGCGACTTTTTTAAATATTTCCGCTGCTTTATCAACTTCCCCATTTTCACGGTAAAGAAAAGCTAAATAATATTTTGCAGTTACATAATTTGAATGGATAGAAAGACACTTTTGCAGCGCATCGATCGCTTTTTCTAAATTGCCTTTATGGTAAAAAATAGACGCTAAAGGCAAATAGAGAAAAGAATTGGGGTCCTTTTTTAAGATTCTACTATAAACCCGCTCCAGGTAAGATAGATCATCTTCTTTTCTTTTCCTTTTAATATTAAACATTTATCAGCCTAAATCTATTCTCTCCTGGATAATTTGGCGCTCTCGTTTAAAAATATATCTTATCAGCGTTTCGGTATGAGACTTTTTCATATCTTTGAATCCGATACAACATATATGCTTATCTTTTCGGGAAGGGGCGGCTCTATCAATGAATCTGAGCACTTCTGCCGGGGTATGCATTTTGTGGTTATCGGGCGGAAGCGTAAAAGTGAATTTATCGAATTCCTCTCCTTCCATAATAATCCTCTCTGTGTAAAAAGCCAGCCCTCCGGCGCTGATATCCACTGCTTCTTCCACTCCGCCTTCTTCGGACAGCACATACACGGGTTCATTAAGAGATGGTTTGAGTCTTACGGACTGCCGGTGTTCCACTTTTTTGATTTCTTCAGGCATCGATATCTTGAACGCTATAAATTCATCCTTTTCCATCCCAACATATTTGCTCTCAAAGCCGAAATTTTTTCCCTTAAAAATGTAGTTGAAGGTAATCTTTTTTGAGTTCACAATAAGGTCGTTCCCATTTTCTGGTATTACAGTGTCCATAAAGATACCCGGCTCTTCTTCTTCCTTATCAAGCCTTAAAAAGATAGTGGAGTATAGCTCAGGATCATCATCAAGATGGAGATGAACAAAGCCGCTTTCTTTGACCATCTCTTCTAAATGGAATGCTATCTGGTGGGAATCAGTAAGATCGTCCGATATAGCCGCTTTCGCTTCTATCTTCTCAACTTTTTCATCTTTATTAAAAAAGTCTACTAAAAAATCAAATAAGCCCATATTTTTTAATTGGAAAGGTCAGTTTTTTTTTACAAATATACTTTGCGTGTCTGAATATGTCAAGACCTCTCACTGATTATAGATGATAAAGATTGAAGCTCCCTGCGGTAAGCTGCGTGGTATCTTCAGTGAAGAGTATAATATTTTTTCAGTTCGCTCTCTAACCCCGTCACAAGCAGCGAGGAATGTGTTCGCTAGACTGTTTCAGGAGAAGCGAAGAGAGAGGAAATTCTTTTTTTAGATGCTTTTTATTTTTTGTTTTTTTTTACAGCGACTTATATAAAGCACAGCGCCTTATGCAACGTTCCCCTCTTCTCCATTTTCCCTTTTCTTTGTGACAAGGTTTTTTTAAGTTGTAACTACACAAAATTATGAATATTATCCGGTTTTTCTACTTGTTAATAATCAGCTTATTTAAATTATCTCTGGCCGGTTTATAATAAGGGTTACTTTTCAATGCTTTCTGGTAATAAATTTTTGCCTGATTAACATCCCCCATAAAGTGATATGCAACACCTAAATTACCGAGCGCCTCAACATAATGCTGATTTGCCTTAATGGCTCTTTTTAATAATATTACTGCTTCATCGTAGCGGCGCTCATGAATATAAATAACTCCCAGGTTATTGAGAGCAAGAAAAAAGTCCGGGTCGATATCTACGGCTTTTTGATAAAAAGTCCGGGCATCTGAAGTTTTGTTTATCAGCTCAGAAATTTTTCCAATATTGTAGATGGCAAGGGGATGTTCCGGGTTAAAAGAAACAGCCTTTTTATATTCATCCAGTGCTTCTTGGAGTTGTTTCTTTTTCACAAAAATATTTCCCAGACCTATAAAAGCGTAGTAAGAATCAGAACGTTTCAATTCAATAGCAGATTTGTACTTTAATATCGCTTCTTCCTGCCTTCCTTGAAGGTCATATAAATTACCGAGGTTAACAAGCGTAAGGCTATATTTTGGGTTCAGTTCTATAGTTTTTCTGAAAAAATTTTCTGCTTTATCAAACTCTCTTTGTTTAAATAATATTAGACCGACTTCATTATACGGTCGGGCTTTTAAAGGGGATTTTTTCAAGGCATCCGTCCAAATCCGTTCATCATTTCTCCATGTAAAATTTCTATCAATCACATTGAAACAAAATAATAAAATTACTAACAGGAACACAAAATGCTCCGGGATAAAACCCCATTGACCAAAATTTAAGAAACTATTTTTTATTTTCTTTTCTGCTGCCAGAAGGATAGCAGCAAAGAAAATAAAAAGTCCAATAGACGGCAGGTAAACACGGTGTTCTGAAACAAGCTCATTCAATGGGATGAAACTGGATGTGGGAGCCAGGGTGACAATAAACCAGAACAGACCGAAAGCCAGCCATCTTTTTTCATTTTGAATTTTTATAAAAAAGAACGCTAGTGAAAGAATTATTAAAAGAGAAAGAGCGATTTGAGTAAACCCTAATGAATAAAAAGACGGGAAGTCCGGGTCAATATTTAAGTTAAAAGGAAATAAAAACAGACGTAAGTAGTATAAAGGGATGGCATTAATTTGAGTTGCAAAATAGACCAGAGAATTATATTTACCCGATCCGGGATCAGGAACATGTTTTGCGCCATAGTATAGTGCGACAAGACCAGCGAACGCCAGAGATATTAATAAGGATTTATTCTCTTTAATAAATACGCTTGTTGGACGTTTAGCAGAATAAAAATAAAAATTCATTCCGAATAAAACTAATGGTAATGTAGCAACATTTTGTTTTGAAAGCCAACCTGCCATAAAGGATAAAATTGCTCCACTTAAAAAAAAGAAAGATAATAAATTTTTATTGTTTTTATGTAATTCTCTCCATTGGATAAAAAAGCAGATAGACAATAAATAAAAAAAAGCCAAAAAAATTGAAGCCCTGCCACTTAAATAATAGATTGTCTCAGTGTTTAATGGATGTAAAGAAAAGAGCAGGGCGGAAAAAAAAGAGAGGGAATACGCTCTTTTTCTGCTTAAATGAAATATCATCCAGTAAATTAAAAGAGATGTTCCTATGTGGAAAGTAAAGTTAGTTATGTGGTATCCGAGAGGCCTTAAATGTGAAAAATAGTAGTTTGTC
Organism: Nitrospinota bacterium; assembly: GCA_036011265.1. GTDB lineage: Bacteria > Nitrospinota > Nitrospinia > CAJXCL01 > CAJXCL01 > CAJXCL01. The sequence continues at coordinate 10,131 of DASCNB010000113.1, forward strand.
GCGTAGGAAACCCGGACAAGGGGACGAGTATTAATATTGGTGATGCTTGAAAAGACCCTTTTGAAATGTTTGATATCAAAATTCTGGAGGATTGTTCTTGCATCGTCATAAACAAATTCGTTTTGAAAATGATTGAAATAAATAATTGAGGATAATATAAAGATAAGAAAAAAATGTAATGCAATTTTTTTTCTATGCATGCATGGTATTCTTTTGACCAGAGTCCGATGCCTTTGATAATGGAAGTAGCAATTATTGGACCCTCTGTTTTTTTATTCTTTACAGCTTTGCTATCTGAAAAGTTTAGGTCCTATTGTCATTCCTTTTGGGTAGTTCTCAAGAAAATGCTCACTTTATATTTCTCTTTAAGATTTCCAGCTATCCCCGGACATGAGAACAAAGGAAACGTTATAAGAAAAGCCAACGGAGTTCGTTAGAAACAAATAAGGTTAAAAACCGAGACTTGAACTAACAGAATGATAATACTTCCAACAGGGAAGACAAACCGCACTTACAGGTTGAAATCAAACTGCTTATGGATAACATTTTTAAGTGTCTTATGTGAAAATAACATGAACTATTTGTTTAACTACACTATGCACAGGGAGAGTCGCCACAGAAAGTAACTTGCTGCGTTGTAGTACCAATACCTGTAACAGTTCCTGAAACGGTAACTACTATATTTATACCCGCCCCTATATCTGCAGTATCTACGCTTAAAAAAGAGGTAGCCACACCACTGCTATTTGTAGTTAGAGGTGAAGCAGGAAAAAAGATTGGTGTTACACCAGTAGCGCTTGCTGACCCGGCGAGCGTAATAGAAGCATCTTCAAATGCTGAGCCGCCGGCGTTAGTTACAGTAAAAGTAAGTAATGTCTATTCAAAAGAGCCAGTATCAGAATCGGCGATACTAGTAGATGCTGCAGATATAGTGAGGCCAGCAGCAGTAGAAGAGGAAGGGGAAGAAGGGATGTTCTCTCCTGTCGTACCGGGGCAGCCTGAAATAAAGATAATGGTAAGGAACAATGTTCCAAAAAGTAATGCATGGGCAGCTTGAAATCTTTTATTCTTCATTTAAGTCTTTCCTCCCCGATTATTCTTAAAGACCAGTATTGGCTACCAAGACACAAAGACTTAAAATCATAGTGTCTTGGTGACTAAATTTTTCGTGACGATTTTCTTAGCTTGCTAATGCTTTCAAACTTTCAAGTATTATTTCATTCGGAATATCATCTCTGATTACAACGTCTCCTGGCTTTTTCATTAAAATGAGTTTAATCCTATCATTTATTACCTTTTTATCATAGTAAAGAGTGGTCAGGATTTTCTCAGGGCTAATTTCCGGTAGTTGCGTGGGTAAATCATAAGATTCTATGAGTGTCTTTACTCTTTCAACATCTTTTTTATCGCATAGTCCGGCTTTATGAGAGATAAAAGCCGCAGCGACCATTCCAATAGCCACGGCTTCTCCATGTTTGTATTTCTCATATCCGGTCAGACTTTCCAACGTGTGGCCGATCGTATGTCCATAGTTTAAAACCGAGCGAAGTCCATTTTCCCGCTCGTCTTTTGAAACAATGGAAGCCTTGATTTTGCATGAGGCTCCAATAATATACTGCAATGCATTGAAGTCCAGATTTTTAATATCGTTGATGCGGCTTTCCAAAAAGTTAAACAGCATTTCATCGGCAATTATTCCATATTTAATAATTTCCGCCATTCCACACCTGAATTCAATTTCTGGTAATGTTTTCAGGGCGCTCAGGTCTACAAGAACAGTTGCCGGTTGATAGAAAGCGCCGATCATATTTTTTCCTAAAGAGTGATTGACAGCGGTTTTCCCGCCGACACTGCTGTCTACCTGGGCGAGCAAAGAAGTCGGTAGTTGAATATAAGGGACTCCCCTTCTATATGTTGCCGCCACAAAACCGGTCAGATCACCTATGACTCCACCACCCAAAGCGATTAAAGGGGAGTGTCGATCATGTTTGAGAACAAGCAGACGGTCGTAGATTTTTTCCGCTTCCCGCATATTTTTGTATTTTTCTCCGTCCGGGACTTCAATAACTTCCATTTCAAATCCATTCTTTTTTAGATTTAAAATGATTCTTTCAGCATAAATCTTTATGAGGTTTGAATTAGAAATAAGTACTGCTTTATTAGAATAATGAAACTGTTTAATTCGATCACCGATTGTGTCCAGTGTATTCAAGCCGATATGGATGTTGTAGCTTCGGTCTCCTAATTCTACCTCAACAATTTTCTCATCCACTTCTGGTTGCTCGTGACTTTTTTTGATATCTGCTATCCCGGCTAAATAACGATGACCAGTGGTAAACTTTTTATGCATTTACATTAATTCTAATACTTGAGGAAATATCTTCCAGTGTAAAAGTTACTGTAACTGCCGCAGTAGCCGTTACTGCAAAAAATATCTGGCCGTTAGTGTCTGTAACGCCGGTTGCTGCGTCAAGAGTCCCCCCTGCACCGATTACCGCATTAACTGTTTCACCAGAAGCAACTATCCCGGTAGTATCATTTTTTACAGTTACCGTTATTGTGGACGACCCGCCCGAGCTAACACTAGACGGATTTGCTTCCAGATTCATTATCAGATTGCTTGGTGAGCTGGGGCCGGCAGAATTACTTACTGAATTTTAAGTTCCGCATCCTGTTAAAAACAGAATTAATAAAAAATAATTTATAAAAAAACAAACCGTTTTTTTCATAAAGTCTCCTAATTCTCTCCAACTATTTTAGGTGTTATAAATATTAACAATTCTTCCGTGCTCTCTGTTTTAGCTTCATTTTTAAATAACCATTTTAAAAATGGTACTTTGGATAGAAAAGGAACTCCAGCGTCTGATGTGGTTTTGCTGGTTTGATACAATCCGCCAAGCACCGTGGTTGCTCCATCTTGCACCAGGACCTCTGTTTGAGCTTCTTTAGTTAGAATGGTTGGAGCTCCGCTCGCACCGGTGTTGCCGAAGTCCGCTGCATTTTTTGTCGCGTTAATTTCAAGACGGATAAAACCGTCCGGAGTAATATGGGACGTTACATCGAGACTTATATCGGCAGCAACAAATTGTGTCTGAGTACCTTCAGATGAAACAGTTTCATAGGGGATAGACCGACCACTTTTAATTTTAGCTTGTTTGTGGTTTGCAGTTGTAATCCGGGGGGAGGAAAGTATTTTTCCATGGCCGGAACTTTCCAGGGCAGATAATCGAACATCCAGCATAACTGCACCGGTCAGGCTTCCCAGAGACATCCCTATTGCGGCTCCAGACCCTGAACCCGCTGCGGCAGGAAGGTCCACAATAAAGTTATCTGATGTTACACTTCCTCCAACGGATCCTCCAGTAAGTCCTCCTCTTAACTGGACGGTATTCGGGAAAATTTTATTTGTGGTTTTGCTAAAATTGCCACCCCATTGTATTCCAAGGTCCTTGGAAAAAGCTGTATTGACTTCCACTATCCTGGCCTCGATCGAAACCTGCTTAGTTCTTTTATCCAGAATCTTTATTAACCTCATCATCTCATCAATGCTACTCTGTATATCATGGATAATAATAGTGCTTGTCCGATCATCGACTTGAATATCTCCCCGGGCGCTTTTCACGCCATCTAAAATACCTGTTAAAGCGGCCATATCTGCATAACTGATTGGAACGGTTTTGGATATCAGCTCTTCCGTGGTTTCTTTTGATTTCTTAGATTGCTGTTCCATTGTTATCGCTGAGATCTCTGCTTTTTTTTCCTCCGTTAACCTTTTCATGGTTGTTATGCGAATTATATTTCCTTTTTTTTGCATTCCAAGCTTATTGTTTTTTAATATAAGGTCCAGTGCCTGATCCCATGGTACCTCCATAAGACGAAGAGTCACCGCACCTTTAACCTCCGGCGAGGTAATAATGTTAAATCCACTCACCCCCGCAATTAATCTTAAAATATTTTTTAACTTCGCATTTTGAAAATCTAATGAAATCAGTTGACCGGTAAACTTTTTTTCTTCTTTTTGGACAACCTCTTTTTCTTCAATCTCCGGTTCTTCAGGCAATATTTCATCTTTCACAGGTTCAACTAAAGGTTCTTCCGGCGTCTCCATAGACACCGCTTTTATCTGTGTTTCCTGTGGTAGGTCAATATCTATGTTTAATTCATTATCACCAAATTTAGTAATATCGTGAGGAACCTTTTGGTTCAAGCCGATGATAACCCGCGTAATATTACTTTCAGGAAAATAGTGAGTAGAAACTCTATTTATTGCTCCTTTATTGAACTCTATTGGCTCTTGCGCCTCTGGTTTTGGCTCCATATCAGAAATGTCGAGAATTAATCGTAATGGATCACTCAGTTTAAAAGCCGTGTACTGTATCGGACCGGTGGTCTTTATATGAATTCTGGAGCGATCTCCCAACATTTCCGGTTTTACATTTGTTACAAAAGATGCTTTGGTAACTTCTGTCGCCA
>DASCNB010000114.1:0-2690 GCA_036011265.1 Nitrospinota bacterium
GTCGATATCCTCATGAAGTTTGATACCTGTATGGAAATCGTTTTCACCTAGTGACTGAATGACAACTATTTTACTGAAATTAGCCGATTTCATTTCTTATTTAATAATCTCTAACATTAATATTAAGTAAACAGTCTACCTAACAGAAAATATGCAGTCGGAAATTAGCTTCGCCCAAGGAGGAGTAGATAAGAAGACTTGAATTCTGTTTTCCTTACCAAATTGTAATATTTGTTAAATCGTATTAAGCACACAGAGTTATAATGAGATTTGGTTGTTATTTTATTAATAAAGGATTCCCTTTGCAAGTACATTTGTTTGGAGATGAGTTTGGGCACTTCTAATTGAGGATATTTGACAGGATAACAGGATGAACATGAGAGTTTAAACATCTTGAGGAAATCGTGAGGCTGAAAAAACAAATTTGCTTCGCCCCGCTGAGCGTGGCTTTACAGATTCGCCACAGATGAGTACCTCGAAGACTTGAATTAGCTTCTCGATTACTTCGAGATTGCTCAGGATAGACCTACGGTAAAATTCTTGGGGTCGCAGATTTGCTCATGGAAGTAAGCGTACGAAGCTTGTGCGAACATATTTTTTAATGAGGATACAGTCCGGCTTGTTTTAACAGGGACAATGTCAACTTCTCGGGTAATCCCACGACATTTGAATACTCGCCGTCAATTTTTTTTACAAACATTTCACCAAGACCCTGAATCCCGTATGCCCCGGCTTTATCCAGAGGTTCTGAGGTGGAAACATATGATTCGATATCTTCGTCCTTCAATTCATGGAAAGTTACAATTGTTTCTTCATAACCTTCAAAGAGCTTTTTGGATGCTGTGTCTAAAACCGCTACTCCGGTAAAAACAGAGTGGCTCCTGCCGCTCAGTTTTTTTAACGACTCCCTCGCCGTATTTCTGTTCTCAGGCTTTCCTATAATGTCATTTCCGATAGAAACAACTGTATCAGCACCGATAAGTAATGATCCGTTATCTATATTGGATTTGAGGGTTGTTACTTTCCCCTTCGCGTTAACAGCAACAAGTTCTTTGGGTGGGTAACCGTTTATAACTTCTTCAAATGTGGGGCTTACACTTTTAAAGGACAGTTGGAATGGATCCAACAGTTCCTTAAGAATAGATACCCGTCTTGGGGATGTAGAGGCAAGATAGATATTTTTTTTAATCGCTTCTGCCGCCACCCGTTAGCCTCAGGATCATCAGGAACAGGTTAATAAAATCAAGATAAAGCCTGAGCGCGCCGGAGATCGCTTCTTTGGTGTCTTCGTCAGTCCCTTCGTTTCCCAATATATTCATCTCCTTGATCTTTTGCGTGTCATAAGCTGTCAAGCCGACAAAGACCAGTACTCCGGCATAAGTGGTCAGCCAATAAATCATTGAGCTTTGCAGAAACATATTAACAAACGAGGCTATGATTATTCCGATGAGTCCCATGAATAAGAACCCGCCCCAGGAGGTAAGATCTTTTTTCGTAGTGTACCCGTAAACACTCATGGCCCCAAAAGTGCCTGCCGTAACGAGAAATGCCGACGCGATGGAAGACTGTGTATAAACAATAAAGATGAAAGAAAAAGTTAGACCGTTCAGAGCGGCATAACCAAGGAATGTCATCATTGCCGTTTGAGCGCTCATCTTCATTACCGCGGACGCGAGATAAAACACCAATCCCAGTTCAGCAATAATGAGTCCATAAAATATGAGAGGATTGCCCATGATCATTCCGAGCAGGTATTCACTCTGAGAAACGTAATATGCGACAAAACCCGTAACACAGAGTCCAGAGGTCATCCAGTTGTAGACTCTAAGAATAAACCTTTTTTGTTCTTCCGCTACATGGTCTCGTGAAAATGCAACTGTTCTTTCCATAATTTTTCTCCCTTTAAAAATACTATTGTATTTAAAATATTTAGTAAGTAATTTTTATATTATATCATAACGTGGCAAGTTGCAATTAAAATGAAGTTTAGGCACTGTTTAGTTGTAGTTTGCTTTTTTATTTTACTACAACTTATGCAGGGCTTAGCTCTTTCTTTTTTAGCCCCGCTGTTTAGACATTGTTTAGTTTTTGCCTTTTACAACGCCTTATGCAAGGCTTAGTTTTTGTTTTTTTACAGCGGCTTATGCAAAGCACAGTACCTTATGCAGAGTACAGCGCCTTATGCAAGCCTCACCACGAAGAGCACGAAGCGCACGAAGAGTAACTTCATTTCATATTGAATTAAATCATGAATATGGTATTATCAAAAAAGAAGATCTTTGGAAGATAAAACCATGAAGTTGTTCCTTTTTAAATCTTTTACTCTCCTTATAAGTACAATCATGAGGCTCCGCTCACTTACATGCATACTCCTGTTAACTGTATTTATCTTTGCGCTTATAAATTCAGGCTATGCTGAATCAGAAAATCCCCCTATCCAACAAAGAAAAATCTTACAATTAAAAAAAATATTAGAGAAAAACCCGGATGACGCAGAAGCTCACAGTTCGCTTGGAAAGGCGTATGAAGAAGTAGGAAACTATATATATGCAATTAAAGCATATAAAGAAGTCATAAGATTAAGATCCGGCGATGCAGAGGCCCATAATTCTATTGGATCAGCTTACACCTGGGTCGGAAACTACGATAAGGCGATTGATCACTACAAAGAAGCTTTAAAGATCAACCCG
>DASCNB010000115.1:0-10408 GCA_036011265.1 Nitrospinota bacterium
CGCGAGCTGGGTTTAAAACGTCGTGAGACAGTTTGGTCCCTATCCGTCGTGGGTGCTGGATATTTGAGAGGAGCTGCTCCTAGTACGAGAGGACCGGAGTGGACGAACCTCTGGTGTTCTGGTTGTGGCGCCAGCTGCAGTGCCAGGTAGCTATGTTCGGAATGGATAACCGCTGAAAGCATCTAAGCGGGAAGCCAACCTCAAAACAAGATATCCCTACCCTTTCGGGGGTCTGAAGACACCTTGAAGACCACGAGGTTAATAGGCCGGAAGTGTAAGTGCAGTAATGTATTTAGCTAACCGGTACTAATCAGTCGTGAGGCTTGACCTTTTTTTTAATATAGCAAATAAAAGGCAGGCGGTTCGCAAAAGGCCGCCTGCCTAAAATGCTCGAATCAATATTTATTCTAATTAAAGCGATCAGCATATAGCAACCAGCCGTCAGCTAGTAAATTTAAAAAAATTGATTACAAATCAAAAGCTGACAACCGAAAGCTGATAACTAAACTCTTTCTCGGTGGCAATAGCGAGGGTGTCACACCCGTTCTCATCCCGAATACGGCAGTTAAGCCCCTCTGCGCCTATGGTACTGCACGGGAAGCTGTGTGGGAGAGTAGGACGCTGCCGGGATTAAAAAAAAACCCTGCACCATACGGTGCAGGTTTTTTTTTGGAAAATTGGACGCAAATCAGCGTAGATTTAGTATGATTTTTTAATTAATCGTAAACTACAAAGATCACGAAGAGAAAGTCGCTCTTGAGAGGGGTTCTGTCTTTGCCTCGCTTAACGAGTCAAAGACGACGGGGTGTGTTATTCTTGGCAGGGATTCAGAGGATATTTAAATTCAATTTAAATATCCGAAAGGCTGATAGATAATAGCCCAGGATGTCACCTTGGGAATATGAGATTAAACAATATTCCAGTCCCGTATTTTTGCAGTAAAAAGATTTTATAATAAATCACTTAACTTCATTTTTGCTACAAGGTTATGCGCTTTTTCATCACAAGTTATCCATTTGCCGTTGAGGAGTCTGGCTAAAGATACGTAGGCGCTGTCATAGCCTGAAAGTCCCAATCTCTGAAATACGGCAATTTCCGACAGTAATTCGGTATTCATGGAAAACCTGTGAATGCCTAGTTGAACCACCTGTGATAAAAGTTGGTATTGAACTTTGGAAGGATGTGAAATCAAGCGATTAAAAACATGAATCAATTCAAAATAAAAAAGCTCAGGGACTGCAAATAGAGCAGGCTTTTCCAGAACCTGTTCAAGAATAGCAAAAGCCTTTTCGAACCCATCCTCCTTTACAAACCACTTGATGGCAACCGATGTATCAATAATCCGAACCATATCGGAGTTCTCTTAATGTTTTTAAAGAATCGGCGTGGGATTCAACAACCGATTCTTTAAACGATTCAAGAAGCTCTTTTCTTTTTTGAACTTCACGATAATCCACAAACCGCTCTTTAAAAGTTTTGAGGGATATTAACACTGCCACCGGAATTCGTCCTTTTTCCACAATAATTGGTTCATCCGATGCCTGCAGCTTTTTAAGAATTTTTCCGAATGACTGTCTAATTTGTAAAGCATTGACTTTCATATGTATAGTGTATAGCAATATATATATGCATGTCAATATTAATTTTTCGGATCTGTTGTTTATTGAGGCTAGCTCAGTGTATCATTATCATGACATTGTAATTACATCAGGTTAATGGGGTCTATGTCGTATTTAATTTTTACTTTTACTTTTTTTAATAAGCTTCCGGAAAATTCTGTTTTCATCTTTTGAATAATCTCCTTCAAGGGATCAGAATCCGGGCCTTTTAAAATTATCTGCCATCGATAGACATTTTTTATTTTATACAGCAGAGATTTTGAAGGCCCTAAAACATCAACCGCAGGAGATTTTTTTTCTCCCTTGTTTTTTTTGTCGATGGTTTTTTTAAGAGATTTTGCAAATTGAACGGCAATTTCCTTGACAGCTTCTTCATTTACGCTTTCTAATTTAATACCGACCATTTTAGCACAAGGCGGATAACCTAACCTTTCTCTCCACTCAATTTCCCGCACGGCAAAGTTTTCGTAATCATAATTTTTACCGTGTTTAATAATATCATTATTTGGATTATACGTCTGAACAACGGCTTTTCCTGCGATATCACCCCTGCCGGATCTTCCTGCCACCTGGGTCATTAATTGAAATGTCCTTTCCCCTGATCTAAAATCCGGAATATTAAGGGACAGATCAGCCGCTACAACACCCACTAACGTAACAAACGGAAAATCATGCCCTTTGGCAATCATTTGAGTCCCTATCAGGATATCAACTTCCCGCTTTTCAATTTTTTTGAAAATCATATAATAAGCGTGTTTTGTCTTGGTCGTGTCCCTGTCCATCCTCAGTACCCTTGCATTTGGAAAAAGCCTCCGACAATCTTCTTCCATTTTTTGCGTTCCTATCCCGGAGAAACTTATTTTTGTCCCTTTGCATTCTGGACACGTATCAGGAGCTTTGACATGATAGTCGCAATAATGACAGCGGTTAAGCTTTTCAGCGGAATGAAAAGTGAGGCTGACACTGCAGTTTTTGCAATTAAAAGTATGACCGCATTCTCTGCACTGCAGGAAAGAAGCTGTTCCGCGCCTGTTTAAAAACAAAAACACCTGCTCTTTTTTAAGAAGACAGTTTTCAATTTCTCCTCTTAATATTCCTGAAATAACAGTTCTTTTTGGAATATCAGTATCTTTAACGCGCATATCAATGATGTCAATTTTAGGCAATTGCCGGTTTCCAACCCTGTTCGGCAAAGCAAGATAAACATACTGCCCCTGTTTGGCCCTGTAATAAGTTTCTATGGATGGAGTGGCCGATCCCAATATAACAATTGCCTGTGAAAGTTCACCCAATTTAATTGCCACATCCTTCGCATGATAACGGGGACTTTCATCCTGTTTATAAGAATACTCATGTTCTTCATCAACAACAATCATCCCCAGGTTTGCAAAAGGAGCAAATATTGCCGATCTCGGGCCCACAGCAACTTTGGCCTTTCCATCCCGAATTCTTCTCCATTCATCGAATCTTTCTCCTTCAGACAAAGTGCTATGCAGCAGGGCAACCTTGTCACCAAACCGTGATTTAAGCCGCTGAATTAATTGGGGAGTAATTGCGATTTCAGGAACAAGGTAGATGACATCTTTTCCCATCGAGAGAGTTTTTGAAATGCCCTGCATATAAACCTCTGTTTTTCCGCTGCCCGTAATGCCGTGAAGCAGATAAACCATGTGATTACGTGCATTAATACCGTCAGAAATCTCCTTTAATGCCTTATGTTGCTCCTCGTTAAGAGTCTTCGGAATTTTTTGGCCTGCCTCTTCTTCTATATGAGATAAAGGATTTCGGTTAACAGCTTTATGAACAATTTTTATTATTTTGTTTTTATGAAGGAGATTAACCACACCGGAAATATTTGAGACTTCTTGAGCAAGTTCCTTATAGGCTATTTCCCCGTTCAGCAGATGACGGATCACCTGACGTTGTTTGGGCGACCTGCTAAACTTTTCTTCTATCTCGTCTTCCGTGAAAGTTCTTATTAAAGAAAGATGTTTCTCATGTTTAGGTTTTAACCTTTCCAGGCCTTTAGGCAGGGCGGCTTTAATCACCTCTCCCCAGGGTGCAAAATAATATTCTGAAATCCAGCGGGTCAAATCCATCAACTTTTGACTGATAACTGCGTCTTTATCCAATACTTCAATAAGGTCCTTTAATTTGTCTTTGTATTTCAAATCTATTTCATTGGTCGTTTCAACTACATATCCAATAATTTTTCTTGGGCCGAAGGGGACTAAAACCCTCATTCTTCTTTGGAGAAGGGGAGCTAATCTCTCAGGAATTTTGTAGGAAAAAACAGTTGTTAAGGGGAGACCTACTACTACACGGGCAATCGTTTCTTTTTCCATAAAAGTACCATCTTAAATAATCCCAAATTATGCGTAAAAGCAGGAAAAAACATAAAGCGGCAAGTTGCCGCAACCACAATTTGGTATGGAAAATCTAATTGGACGGTTTCCGAAGGAAATCCACCCACAGGGTTGAGGCCATTCATTAGAAATAATTTATTTGCTTACCAAAACGGCGGCTCATTTTGGTTGCGGCCTCTCGCCCGCTCTATATTTTAAAGCATTTGCTAAATTATTCTTTGCTTCTGAGTAATCCGGCCTAACCTCTATTGCCTTTAGAAAATAGGAAATTGCTTCCTCGATTTTTCCCTGCCGGACCAAAAGAACTCCCAGGTTATTGTGTGCTTCTACATAATCCGGTTTTGCACTCAGTGCTTTGTAATAATGTTTTATCGCGTCATCAGGCTTTTCGATTTTTACCAGGACATCACCTATATTTTTATGCGCTTCTTCATAGCTGGGATCAAGCTGCACCGCTTTTGAATAATGAATAATGGCCTCCTTGAATTTTCCTTGCTTTGCCAGTGTAATTCCGAGATTGTTATGGATCGGCGCATAATTTGGGTTTATAGTTATTGCCTTTAAATAACGGGATATTGCTTCCTGATGTTTCCCTTCTCTGGATAAAGCATTTCCCAAATTGTTATACGCTTCAGCATAGTTTGGTTTGATTTCTAATGCCCTGTGATAATAATTTTTCGCCAAAATGATTTTTCCTTTATTATACAAAGCAACTCCAAGATTATTTAGCGTCTTCACGGAATTAGCATTCATTTTAATGGCTATGGTATAGTGGTTAATGGCCTCATCAATTTTACCCTGGCTTGCCAAAATATTCCCCAGGTTATTATGCGCCATAACGCTTTTAGGATTTAATCGTAAAGTGTGTTCAAATAAAACAACAGAATTCTCCCAATGCCATATTTGCGATGAACTAAGGATGGCAAACAATCCTAAAATGGCAATACAATTTATAATAATAGCATGTCTGTAAAAATAATGTACGAATAATGCCATTGCCATTGCCGGCCCCAACATTGCGATGTATAGATAACGATCTGCAACAGTTGAAATAATTTGAAACCTGAATGGAATTAGGCCAAGTACCGGGAACACACCCATAAATAAAATGCTTACAGGCGCTGTTAACCATGGTTTTTTTTTTCTTTGAAACCAAACTAAAGCCAATAATCCGCAAGGTATTAACCATATATAATAAGTCAAACTATTTTGCAGTACTATATCAGGCCTGCGGCCATAGTCCGGACCAAGCCATATCGGAAAAGCAATTTTTTGTAAATAGAAAACTAACGCGTCACCTGCTATTACAGGTCTAGACCATAATGGTGTAATAAAATTTAATATTTCATCCGGCTGTAGTAGTTTGGTTAATACCATCCAGGGCACAACAAGAATAAACCAGAAAACCAAAGATTTGGAACATTCTCTTGCAGATCTTCCCATGGCATAGTAATCGATCACCCACACAACCATAGGCACTACGACTGCCAAAGGTTTAGACAATAATGCCAGCATAAATGCAATAGTGGCAATAAGATAATTTGATTTTTTAAAAAAAACTTGCCTTATAAGGACTGCTTGATAATTATGCTTTTCCCCAAACTTTTTATCAGGCAAACGATGCTTCTTATGAACATATTCAAGATATTGCCATATCGCAATTAGAGAAAATAATCCGCTTAACAGGTCTTTCATCCCAGTAATCCAAGCGACAGCTTCAACCTGTATAGGATGCAATGAAAAAAACAATGCTCCCAAAACAGCGGCCCATTCTTTGGAACTTTGCCTAAAGGGAACAACATGATGATAAAGAATTATTTTCAATATAGCGTAAACAACAATAACGTTTGTGCAATGTATAATAAGGTTTGCTGGGTGAAATATTTGAGGATAAAGGTTTACTACCGGGTTTCCATCTCCCAGAAATTGAGAAATGCACGCCATGATAGCCCATGCCGAAAATATCAAAGGGCTATATAAACCTTCGTAAGGTTTTTGCCAAAAATAAAGAGCATTCTTAAGTGATGAGGGGATAATATGTGGGTTATTATATACATGGAGATTGTCATCCCAGCTTAAAAAATCAAAATTACAAACAGGCCAAAAAACAACCAGAGTTACACATATTAAAATAAACTTTACAATAGAGGGCCTGGGGGATTTTTGGGCATGAGTCAGTTGGCTTTCCAAGAATAGGTTTGTAATCTTCCATCTCATCTTCATCTCGTATTTTCCCTGTCTGTGAGTGAAAAACCATCAATATATTTCAATATTCTTTCAGCTTTTCCTCTAAAAATTACTCCTAATGTTGCATAAATTTACGCTAAATCAAACATAGTATCTATCTCATGCTTTGTACACTTAATTTCTTTTCTACTATATTTCATTTCATAATGACACCCAAATAAATTTAAGGCTCTAGACTAGAACAGGGGTTTGTTTCTAATAATTTTTAAGAGTATTTTATTAGTATTTTGTTTTCCATAATTGAATCGGAATTCAGATTCTTTAAGATGTAAATAGAAAGTGGAATTAGATATCCCATGAAATTTCATAAGTCTTCTTTTAGCAAAAGACCAAAACGATTAAATCCCATTAATATGACTTTTTCCCTTAACGAATTGATTCTTTCCATGTTGAACTCTATAATGTTTTTTATAGCCCAAATCAACCAGTCCATTATAACCACGCCAGCTATCCGAATGAATAACAGACACAGGGTCTACCTTCCCTCGTATAATGGCTTGCAGTGTGGCTTTAGCACAGTTTGGAACTATCTCAGTATAAACCTTACCTCCTCGTTGAAGGAGACCAAATACAGGAGTTTTAGAGGCAGCTCCTCGACCTCTTTTCCCTTTAATGCGTTTGCCACAAAAATAAGATTCGTCTATTTCAATTTCATCATAAAAAGGAGATTCTTCTTCGCAAAAAGATGCTATCCTTTTGCGAATTAAATACAAATATCTATTAACTGTATTACGGTTTAAATGGGTTAGTAAAGAAATATTATGAGCGTCTAAATCTAAGATAAGTAGCCTTACCAATTCTCTAAATTTAGGCTTTGATATTTTTGAACGTTTTACATACTTGTTATTCATAGTCTTTGCTAGACTTAGAGTAGTTTTAACTCTCTGTTCTAGTCAAAACCTAAAAAAATTATCTTGTGTGTGGTAGAGATTATAAATACATTAGAAAGATGTCAAGCTTAGACAAAACTAAAAAGAAAAATATAATTAAACTAATTTTGTTTGCAGGCGTAATTATCTTCATTGTCACCCTGATTAAATTAACAGGGCTGAACGAATACCTTGATAAAGAGAAACTTCACATGTGGATTAAAGGGTTTGGCGCCTGGGGCCCTCTTGTCTACATACTGGTTTACTCTATTACACCCATCTTATTTCTTCCAGGGCTTCCCGTAACCATTGCAGCGGGCCTGGCATTTGGTCCCATCTATGGAACTCTTTTTGCCATTGTTGGAGCTACTATAGGCGCCTGTTTGGCGTTTCTTGTAGCCCGGTATTTTGCCAGAAGCCAGGTAGAAAGTTTACTTCAAGGCAGATTGAATAAAATAGACGAAGGTGTTGAAAAAAAAGGGTGGATATTTGTGGCGATTACCCGACTGATTCCAATATTTCCATTCAACCTTTTAAACTACGCGTTTGGGTTGACAAAAATCAAATTCAGCCATTACGCAATCACTTCTTTTATCTGCATGCTCCCTGCAACCGCCGCTTATGTAGTTTTATCCAGTTCCCTACTTGATCTTCTGAAAGGCAGGGTATCTCCGGAACTGATTTTCGGGGTTGCGCTAATAGCTACTGTTTCAGCCATCCCGATTATTTATAATTGGCGAAAGAAATAAACACTATCAATATTCTTCCATTAAAACTGGAGGTATGTTAGTTATTTAACAGGATTAATCGGGTGTGGTAAACGGGAAGAAAGATGAGAAATCTATTATGATCTGCATCTAGAAAATTTTTATTTCAGGAGAAGCATAACAGGGCAATGGTCGGAACCTAAAACACCTTTTAAGATAATCGATTCTTTTATTTGTGGTTTAAACTCTTTATTTACACAATGGTAATCTATTCTCCAGCCGATATTTCTTTTCCGTGCCTGAAATCTGTATGACCACCAGGTGTAATGTCCGGGGCCCTGGTTGAAAAGGCGGAAGGTATCGAGATAACCCTTCTTAATAAATTTGTCCATCCAGGCCCTTTCTTCCGGGAGAAAGCCGGGGTTGTCCATATTTGTTTTTGGATTTTTTAAGTCAATTTCTTTATGAGCAATATTAAAATCTCCACAGATTAAAACGTTCTTCCCAGATTTCTTAAGTTTATTGCAATAGGTTAACAGAGAGTTACAAAAAGCCAATTTATAATCGAGTCTTTTTCCGGCTTCCTGACTATTGGGGAAATAGGCGTTTATAATTGTCAGTTTTTCGTAGGTAATAATTTGAACACGGCCTTCCGAGTCGAACTCTTTTTTCCCAAGAATGGAGATTGTGAGGGGTTCTTTTTTTACAAAAGTTGCAACTCCGCTGTAACCTTTTTTTTCTGCGGATTGCCAGTAGCTTTTATATCCTGCCGGGTTGATTAACTCCGGATCAAGCTGATCAACCTGAGCTTTAGTTTCTTGAATGCACAAAATATCCGGTTGATTTTTTTCAAGCCACTGCAGCATTCCCTTTTTTACAGCAGCTCGCACACCATTCACATTCCAGGAAATAATTTTTTTCATAAATAGATTTTAAAGACTGTTTTTGCTTAAATCATCAGGTGATAGGCTTAACGTTTCTATTATGCCACAGGAAAAGAGAATACCTAAGATTTTCATTTAAAGGAGAAATTTTTATATTACTTATTGTTAATAGTTTTCTGCTTATCGCAGAATTGAAGAATTCCCTGACAAGTTCAATTTCGGTTTACAATGTTGTACTATTATTCTATGAAAGTGCTAAAATGAAAGTCTAATCAAGAATGAATTTAACTCATTTTGACCCGTTTTCGGAGGTATTAAAATGAAAAACGACTATCCTTTATTTCTTTTCTTCTTTTTACTATTTTCATTCTGCTCTTTGTTTTTTTCATCTCCCTGCGAGGCAAAATCAGCAGGAGTAAAAATTACACTTTTCCATTTAAATGATACCTACCATATTGCCCCAGTGCAGGTGAAGGAAAGAGATGAAGAAAACAAAAAAATATTTGTTCGTCAGGGAGGAATGGCGCGGATTCGGACCCTTGTCTCAGACTATAAAAATCATAACCCTGAAATTCCTCTATTGATTTTACATGCCGGAGATATGCTTTCACCTTCATTGCTTTCCGGGAAAGAACGTCTAAAGGGAAAACAGATGATAGACGTTTTAAACCGCGTTCCTCTTGATATTGCTGTATTAGGAAATCACGACTTCGATTTTGGGTGCAAAGGACTCGAAAAACGGGTTGAGGAAAGTAAATTTATATGGCTGGCGTCAAATATCAAATTTCCCGAGGCCAGTCCTGCATTTAAAAAAATAAAAAATATTCATATTTTTGAACACCAGGGAATTAAAATTGGTTTTTTTGGATTAACTGTCCCTTTCCGATCCGCAATGCCGTGCCATCAGTATGACAAAGATAAAATTATTTTTCTAAATCCCTTTAACGTGGCAAAGCAGGTTATGCGAACTTTGAAGGAGCAAAAGGTGGATATCATTGTAGGAATTACCCATCTTAATATGTCTACTGATGAACAAATAGCAATGGAAAACCCTGGCATAGATTTAATTATAGGGGGTCACGAACATGTTCCTTTAAGCGCTTCAATCGGCAAAACATTAATAAGAAAAGCCGGCAGCAACGCGACAAAGTTGGGAAAGGTTGAACTGACTTATTTTCCTCCTCAACAGAAGAGTAAACCTGTGATTGAAAAAAATCGGGAATTTATTTCTGTTGCTGAAGATATTCAACCTGATGCCGGTTTAAAAAAAATCATAGATAAGTACCAGGAAAGAATTAAGAAGTACGACAAAATCATCGGGCAAACAAAGACTCCCTTAGAAGCAAGAAGTGTTTGCATGAGATCTCATGAAACTAATACCGGCAACCTGATAGCCGATTTAATGCGGAAAAAAAGTAAAAGTGATCTGGCATTGATTAATGGTGGGACATTTCGAGCGGACAAAATTTTCAGTACAGGTCTTATTAACGCTACGGATATATATAACTTGATTCCTTACAACGATAAAATCGTTTCAATAGAAATTGACGGAAAGATTATTCTTGACGCACTGGAAAACGGTGTCGCAAATTGGGGTAGGTTGAAAGGAGGTTTCCCCCAGGTTTCGGGTATTAAATTTGAATTTGATCCTGAAAGACCAAACTATAGCAAAATCATTAAAAACTCGGTTAAGATTAATGGCAAGCCGTTACAACT
>DASCNB010000116.1:0-7752 GCA_036011265.1 Nitrospinota bacterium
TTCATCTTCTTAAAGACAATGTCGGAGTATTTAAAGTTGGGCTCGAACTCTTTGTCACGGAAGGTCCGAAGGTTCTCAAGGTGATTAGAGATGAAACTGACGCAAAGATATTTCTTGATTTGAAATTTCACGATATTCCAGAAACTGTCAGGAGAGCGCAAAGAGCAGCTATCGCGCATGGAGTTGATTTTATAACAGTTCACTGCGATGAAGGAACAAAATTGTTGAAAGAAGCTACCGATGGCGCGAAAAAGAATACCATGGTATTGGGAATAACAGTTTTAACGAGTCTGTCAGAAGAAAATATCATCAATTCCGGCATAAAAAGAGAACTGCAGAATCCTCTGAAGCTTGCCCTGCATAGAGCGGAAACAGCAAAAAAATCAGGCTGCGATGGAGTAGTCTGTTCCGGTAAAGAAGTAAAAGCTATTAAAGAAAAATTTGGAAATGTTTTTATTGCCGTAGTACCGGGAGTACGTCCGTCATGGAGCAAAATTTCTAATGATGATCAATCAAGAATAACCACACCTCATGAAGCAATCAGTGATGGAGCCGATTATATTGTTGTCGGACGTCCTATTAGAGATGCCGGCAATCCAGAAGAAGCGGCAAAAAAAATAGCTGATGAAATATCTGAAGCGCTTAACAATTCTATTTAAGCCTGACGCAGGCTTCTCATTGACTTTTCCCTATATCACTTATAAAATTTATGTTTGTATGCGCTTAACACTTTTAAATACAGCATTTTTGTTAATTACCTTTTTTCTTTTTCAGTCAAATTCTTCCTTTGCTGAAAACAACGCTGTTGAAGTTTTGGGAAAAGAAATTAAAGCCATTCTACATAACTCCTGTCTTAAAAATGGAAGCGCGGGTATTAAAGTTTTTTCATTAACCAAAGGCGATGTCGTTTTCCAGAAAAATTCCAGCCAGTTTTTCATTCCCGCTTCAAACATAAAACTCCTTACCACTGCAGTAGCTTTAAAAGTATTGGGAGGTGAATACCAGTTTTTGACAACTGTTTCTACAGATGGAGAAATAAAAAAAGGGGTTCTCAATGGAAATATATATTTAAAAGGCTTTGGAGATCCTCGACTCGTTTCCGAAGAACTTTGGATGATAGTAAAAAGCATCAGGAACCGAGGGATCAAAAGAATCAATGGAAATATTATTGCCGATGACACTTTTTTTGATGATAAGCTTAAAGGGGTCGGAGTAAGAAAAAATGGAGGTCCCGAACCATATAACGCGAGAGTCAGCGCACTTTCATTGAATTTTAATACCGTAACTGTTTATGTGAATCCGGCAAAAAAAGTCGGCGCTCGTCCAATAGTAACGGTTGATCCTCCAACTAAATATATAAAAGTCTCCAACAAAGCAAAAACTACGGCCAGGGGAAGAAACTATAACATTGTGGCCGGGAGGGTTAAAAAAAATGGACACGATACTGTTTTTATTAATGGTTCAATCAAAACACCGGGATACCATGTTTATTTGAATGTCTCCGACCCAACTCTTTATACCATTACGGTATTTAAAGAATTTCTTGAAAAAGAAGGGATAATAATTAAGGGAACTATATCTATAGCAAAACAACCGGAGGAGGTAAAAAAACTGGTAATTCATAAATCAAGACCTCTATCTTTAATCATTCAAGACATGAATAAAATAAGTAACAACTTTATTTCTGAGCAAGTTTTAAAAACAGTTGGGGCAGAAAGATTTGGAGTACCCGGCACAACACGGAAAGGACTGGACCTTGTTAACCAGCTTATGGAAACACTGGGTCATCTCCCATCTTCTTATTCAGTAGTGGATGGTTCCGGATTGTCCAAACAAAATAGCCTCTCACCTGATCAAATAATCGATGTTTTAAAAAATATGTATTATGATTTTTCAGTCAGAGCGGAATACGTTGCTTCCCTCGGGATTATGGGAATCGATGGTTCACTGAAAAAAAGACTTAATGAATTTCAAAAAAGAAGATATATTCGCGCGAAAACCGGCACATTAAACGGGGCCAGTAGTCTTTCTGGATATGTTGGCACTGAAGGCGGAGAAGAATTAGCCTTTTCTATGCTCATAAATTCAAGAAAATGCTCTTGGGATAACAATAACAAAATACAAAACAGAATCGTGGAAAAACTTGCGGCATTTTCCAGAACAAAAATTGAAAACACTATCTTTACTAATACGGGCGATAAACAATTAGCGATAACCCCTCAGATTTCATATAATTCTTCACGATAATCTCTGGGAAGTACTCTCCTCTTTTGAGGTTGTCATTCTGAACACCAGCGAAGAATCTCTTGGTCGTTGTTTTAGTCGTTTCTCAGCCGTTTGATATTAGGAAATTAGCCTTTTCCAATCATATTTTTTTTTACAACTAGAGGGTTATCATGACAAACTATAACTGGATTTATTCCCCAACCGATCAGATCAAATCCAATTCTCTTGCCAAAGAACTGGAAATTTCTCCTGTGACAGCCCAAATCCTCATTAACAAGGGGATAACTGGTCCGCAAGCAGCCCGAACCTTTTTTAAATCTCCTTTGGAAGAACTACACAATCCATTCCTTATGAAGGATATGGAAAAAGCAGTCCAGAAGACAATTTCTGTTTTGGAAGAAATGGTTTCTCGACAACAGCAGGAACCAATACCCTCTCTGATAACAATTTATGGTGATTATGATGTTGATGGAACAACCGGTACGGCGTTATTAAAAACATTTTTTAAAGAAATAGGAGTTAATGTTGAACATTACATCCCGGACAGGCAATCGGAAGGATATGGCATTAATGTTGAGGCAATCAGGAAGATAGCCGCTTCAGGAACCCGTCTTATTATTTCTGTTGATTGCGGAATGAGTTCTTATGATGAAATTGTTGAAGCGAAAAACCTTGGAGTTGAGGTTATCATAACCGACCACCACCAGGTGCCTGAAAAAATTCCTCCGGCATATGCTGTTTTGAATCCTTCTCAACAGGATTGTTCGTACCCTTACAAGGAACTGAGCGGTATTGGAGTGGCGTTCAAGTTGCTAACTGCGATCAGGAATAAACTAAGAGATAACCCGGATTTTGTGGACAGGCTTCCCAACTTGAAAAGACACCTTGATCTTACAGCTCTTGGGACTATTGCTGATTTAGCCCCCATAACAGGAGAAAATCGTATTCTTGCCCATCATGGTTTACAGGAATTAACCCGCACACAAAAATCCGGGCTGGCAGCTTTAAAGAAAGCTGCAGGTTGCCTTAATAAAGATATTGAAACCGCTGACGTCGGGTTCTTATTAGGACCAAGGATAAACGCGGCAGGAAGACTTGATACCGCGGACTGTGTTGTTAAACTTTTAATCTCTGAAAATACAGAAGAGGCAGAAAAAATTGCTAAATCCCTGGATGTAATCAACAAGGAAAGACAGAATATTCAAAAAGAGATATTCAATGAAGCAGTAGAATTGATTGACTCCAATCCTTCCCTAAAAGATTCCTATACCACAGTACTTGCTTCTGAAAAATGGCATCAGGGAGTGCTCGGAGTTGTTGCTTCAAAGCTGTTAGGTAAATATTACAGACCAACTATTTTAATATCTCTTAACGGATCAATAGGAAAAGCATCCGGCAGAAGCATAGAGGGGTTTAATCTTTATCAAGGCATAAGTAAATGTGGCAGCCTGTTGAAAAAATTTGGCGGACATAAAATGGCTGTGGGATTTTCTATTGAAAAAGATATGGTTGAAGTATTTAAAAAAACATTCGAAGAAGAAACACGTAATAGTATTAAAGACCCTAATATATTTTTATCTCCGATAAAAATTGACTCGACGGTTTCTATTGACGAAATATCCAAAGATTTATGTAAAGAGATCGAAATGTTAGCTCCATTTGGCTTTGGAAACTCACGTCCCGTTCTTGCTGCAAAAAATGTGAGCCTGCCTTTCCCTCCAAATGTAGTCGGTAACAATGGAGATCATTTAAAATTGAGAATCAAAGGAAACAAGAAAGCGATTGAGGCAATTGGATTTAATATGGGAGGTTTAATATCGGAATTTGACTTTGAAGTCGACCGCTTTGACATCGCCTTTACTATATCCATAAACCGCTGGAAGAACAAAGAAACTCTGCAGCTCAAATTAAAAGATATGCGGTTGACGGATGAGCAACAATCAGAGTAAATAACATACTATTTGACACACCCCGGTTCCTTCTTCTTTTTACCTCATATTTGACTATTTTGAACTACAATCTTAAAATACTCTTTTCACATCGTAAAGCGGCAAGTTGCCGCAACCAAATAGGGCTTCCGCCCTGGAGAGCTAAGAAAAAAAACCTCCGAGCTTCGCATAAGGCGCTGTAAAAAACAAAAACTAACAACGCCTAAAAATAGAAGTTTTTTCAGTGTAATTGTATAAACCCATAAATCGATGACTAAAAAACAATCAACGCTTCTGTTTATACACGGTTGGGCAACTGACAAAAGGGTATGGACAGAGCAGATCAATGAACTTAAAAACGTTTATAGATGCTGCAACATAAACCTCCCCGGCCATGGCGGGAACGAAAAATGGGATAAACCTGATCTTGAACCTCCGGTAAAAGAAGTTTTAAATCATTTTTTATCTTCAAAGGCTGATGGATCTTCTCATGATGAGGTTACAGGTATAGGCTGGTCCCTGGGTGCCCAGGTGCTCCTGACCTCAGCAATTGAAAATAAAATAAAATTCAATGGTCTTATCCTGATAGGCGCTACACCTTGTTTTGTAAAGAAAGATGATTTCCCCTGGGCACAACCAATACCTGTAGTTAAAAAAATGATTAAAGATATGAAGAAAAAACCGCATGAAACTATCAAAAGATTTTACCGACTGAATTTTACCGAAAATGAAATTAGGACGGAAATTGCTAAAAGTTTTATAAATCAATATACTCATAATGAAACGAATTTTAAGTTAAATGAAATAACCACGGGTCTTGAAGCGCTTTCTAAAATAGATTTAAGACATCAATTGGATTTACTCGATATTCCAGTGCTTATTATTCATAGCAGAATGGACCAGATCTGTCCGGTAGGCGCTTCTCATTACCTTGAGAATAAGATCAAAAGAGCTGAATTGAAAATTTTTGAAAAAGCGGGACATGCCCCATTTCTTACTGAAACAGAAAAATTCAATAAACTGGTGAAAGGTTTTATAAATAAATTGTAATTTACCGTGGAGCGGTCAAGGGACCGCCACCAGATGGGCTACCGCCCTGATGTTGCTAACAAAAATTGTGCTAAAAAAAATAATTTTACAGATTTGCAGTGAAGAGTAGAAGAGACCCTTCGGCAGGCTCAGGGTGACAAATGATGTAATCAGGATAACTCATCTCTGTCATCGTGAGAATTTCGGCCACCTTAAGACTGGCTTTGTCGAACCATCAGAGTTCTCTGCGTTAAAAACAAAATTTAAAAAAAACATGAATACTTTTAGTTTTGATAAAAAAATAATAAAAAAGTCATTTTCAAAAGCCGCGTCCACGTATGATGCCCACTCAACACTTCAAAAAACTGCGGCAAAGGATTTGTTGAAGCTGATAAACAAAATCAACATCCTTCCTATTAATTCAGAACCTTATTTTGCGCTTGATGTTGGCTGCGGCACAGGTACCCTTTCCTTTTTTTTTGAAAATGTTTACCCGCATGCAAGTCTTTTTGGATGCGATTTTTCTTTACCCATGCTTTTTAAAGCAAAAGAGAAAAACAGGGATAGAAGTGCCAGGTTTTTAACTTCAGACTGTGATGAACTCCCTTTCAAAGAACATCTTTTTGATTCGGTTTTTTCCAACTTGACTTACCAGTGGGTACCGGATATTGACCGTTCTTTTCAGGAGGTCTGGCGTGTTTTAAAACCGGGTGGGCTTTTTCTTTTTTCAATCCTCGGCCCCCGCACATTAGAAGAATTGCAAACAAGCTACAATAAAACCGGAGATGCTGCTGAGAATAACGAGCGCGTTCTTCTTATGGAATTCCATGATATGGAGAATTTATCAAGAAATCTTAAAAAGACAGGTTTTGAAATCTTAGCAATGGAAAGCAGGGTCAAGAACAAAAACTATAATAACCTGTGGGACCTTTTAAGGACGCTGAAAGCAACCGGAGCCTCTCCTCCTTTTCATAACGGTAACAAGAGTCTTGCAAGGGGCTTTTTTTTAAAAGAAACCGCAAAGACCTATCAAAAAAATTTTCCTGCCCCAAATGGAGCCGGTATCATGGCTACCTATGACATTATTTACGCTGCCGCTAAAAAAAGCGCATAACCATAAAAAAAATGATTACTGAAAAAGAAATTTTAAAATTTATGCGGGAAGAAGCGAACAGGCCTTTGAAAAGAAAAGAACTGGCGAAGGCTTTTAACATCAATTCTGACGATTATAGAATTTTCCGGCATCTCGTGAAAGACATGATTCAGGAAGGCACGCTGATTAAATTAAAAGGAGGCCGTTACGGAATACCTGAAAAAATGAACCTGGTTACCGGGACATTGCAGAGCCATCCTGATGGCTTTGGTTTTGTTATTCCCGAAAAAAACCATGAAGATCCGGAAACAAGCAATGGAGATATTTATATCGGACCACGAAAAATGAAAGACGCAATGCATGGAGATAAGGTTGTTTGCAGGGTGGAATCACACGCCTACAAAGGGAAAAAGGAAGGCAGAATTATCCGCATTATGGAACGGCGGCATGAAACCCTGGTAGGGACCTATGAACGGTCAGGCAGTTTCGGCTTTGTTATTCCAAATGAAAGGAGAATAGCAAAAGATATTTATATCCCTAACAAATATACAGGAAAGGCAAAGCGCGGACAGGCTGTGGTGGCAAAGATTACTCAATATCCCAGGGAAAGACACAACCCCGAAGGGAAAGTTATTGAAGTCCTCGGATACCCGGACAATCCTGAAGTGGAAATTGAAATGGTTATTAGAAGTCGTGGACTTTTCAATCGATTTTCCGAAGAAACTTTGGAAGAATCAAAAAAAATTCCGATAAAAATTTCTGATAAAGAACTTCGCGAACGCGAAGATTTCCGGGATTTACTTACTATAACTATCGATGGTGAGAAAGCAAAAGATTTCGACGACGCTATTTCAATAGAAAAGTTGGAAGAAAAAAATTATCGGCTTTATGTCCACATAGCGGATGTGAGCTATTATGTCATTGAAAACAGCGCATTGGATAAAGAAGCATATAAAAGAGGAACGTCCGTTTACTTTCTTGACCGCGTAATTCCAATGCTCCCCCAGAAGCTCTCTAACGAAATTTGCAGCTTAAAACCAAAAGAAGACCGCCTGACAGTTACTGTGGAAATGGATATAGATTCCAAAGGTAAAATCCTGAGATACGACATTCACAATTCGATGATTAACAGCAACGAACGTATGACCTATACGGATATCGCGAAAATACTGGAGAATAAAGATAAAAAACTAGCGAAGCGTTATGACTACTTATTGAAAAAGTTTTCCATAATGAAAGAACTTTGCCTCCTTCTAAACAAAAAGAGAAATAAACATGGCAGCATTGATTTTGATCTTCCTGAAGCTGAAATCATTCTCAACGAGGAAGGACGAATCGATAATATTCTGAAATCGGAGAGAAACATTGCCCACAGAATTATTGAAGAGTTTATGCTGACAGCCAATGTTGTCACGGCAAAACATATTTTTAAGTCCCGCGTACCGGGCATTTATCGTATTCATGAGAACCCGGACC
>DASCNB010000117.1:0-2579 GCA_036011265.1 Nitrospinota bacterium
TATTTGCAGCTTTGCTTATTATCTCTGCAAAGGCAAACTTTTAAAAATTTTGAAGTGATTATTGCGGATGATGGGTCTGAATCCGAAATTGGAGATTGGCTTAAATCTTATAGTGCGGATTACCCTGTTAAACATTTATGGCAGGACAATAAAGGTTTTCGAAAGTGTAGGATATTGAACAAATCTATTCAGCATTCAAAATCTAACTATATCGTTTTTATAGATGCGGATTGCATCCTGAGTAAAGACTTTCTTCGTGAACACTGGCGCTATCATGAAAAAGGAGCCTTCCTGGGAGGCAGGCGTGTACTGATAAAAAAAGAAGTTGCGGAAATAATAACTTCTGAAATGGTACAAAAAGGCTTATTTGATGGAATTTCCTTTTGGGGAACCTATCAACTTCTGTACGGAAATATTAAATACTTTGAAGAAGCGTTAAGACCTTTATATTATTTTAGAAAAAACAGTTTTTTTAATTTAATGGGGTGTAATTTTTCTATTCATAAGTCTGACCTGCTTTCGGTCAGAGGATTTGACGAGGAATATGAAAGCAGGGGAGGGGGAGAAGATACCGATATTTCTATGAGACTGCAGGCAGTTGGATGCAGGATGAAGTCGGTAAGGTACCGTGCTGTGCAATTTCACCTCGGCCATGGTATTCCTGAAGACAAATCAATATCAGCTAAAATGTTTTCTGAGAAAAAGAAAATGATTAAAACTTCTGCTGACGCTAAAAAAATTATAAGTTCATTATGATCCATCTTTTAATTTGCCCGCATGCACTTGATTATGGAGGCTCACAAATAAGTGTTCATCATTGGGCAAAATATTTAGATCCTTCAAGGTTTAAAATTACTATACTTGCTATGAAGGAGGGGGGGCTTTCAGAAAAGTTTGAATCTAATTATTCAGTTTATTATGACAACATAGGCTATCCAAATATTGAAAACTATATAAGTAGGTTTAAACCAGATATACTTCATGCCTGTCCGGGAGGTGGTAGCCTTCAAGAATATATTACTAAAGCGGCTAAATTAATTCCAGTCACGCAGACGATAATGTGTCCCAGGTCTGTAGCAAACAAAAACGATGTTTCAGGCAGTATTGTTCTTTCAAAATATGTTTTATCCCTTCAGTCCAACGCGAGAAACGTTATTCAGATCGACCCTCCTTTTGATGTTTCCGATTATAATATTAAATATTCAAAAAAATATTTTAACTTGCCTGAAAACAAATTAATTATCGGATCATTAGGAAATGACAGGCGGGAAAATACTCATTTTATGAGGATTGCCCGTCACTATAAAAATGAAGATATCCATTTTCTAATTAAAACGAAAAAAAAATACATATTTTTGTTTGGTAGAAAAAGAATCACTGTAATAAATAGAAGTTTGAGCGAAGATGAAAAAATGAGTTTAATGAGATGTTTCGATATTTTTTTATACCCAACCTCAAATGAAGCGTATGGAATAGTTTTTTTAGAAGCCATGTCACAAAAAGTGCCTATTATAAGTTATGATGATTCAGCTATGCCGGAGGTAATAGGTGAAGGTGGTCTTTTAGCGCCTTTAAATGATGTAAATAAAATGATAGAACTGGCTGATGATTTGACAACAAATGATAATAAGAGAAGGTCAATGGGGCAACTTGGATACAAATTATTCAGAAAACGCAATGATCCAAAACTTATTGCAAAAAAGTATGAAAAGTTTTTTGAAGAAATATTTGATTCGTGGAAATTTCATCGATCAGAAAAATGAATCGAATATTGTAAGGCCTTTATCTTTATACGATATAACCACAAGTAGAAAAAATCCTGCTCTCATAGTTTCCTAATTAAAAAATATATTAGGAGAGCGGGTAGGCTGAAAAAAATACTCCTTAAGACGTTTAGTAAAGAAAATAAAAAAGCATTATCTTTTTTTAGCAAGAAAACCTATGTTATCAAAAATACTGCCCATCTATTTAATTTGTACGATTTTTACTCATCGAATGTAAGTCAGATTCTACCATTTCACGAACAAGCTCATCAAAAGACAAGTTATATTCCCAGCCCAGCTTTTTCTTTGCTTTTGAGCTATCCCCAAGGAGGGTATCAACCTCCGCAGGCCTCAAGAACTTTTCACTCATTTTCACATGCTCTCTGTAATCCAAACCTGCAACGGCAAATGCCTTTTCACAAAACTCCTTTACCGAATGGTTTTCCCCGGAACAAATAACAAAATCATCCGGTTCATTTTGCTGGAGCATTTTCCACATCGCTTTTACGTACTCCCTGGCATGACCCCAATCCCTTTTTGCGTCAAGGTTTCCCAGTAATAATTTATCTGTTAGTCCTCGTTTAATCATTGCGACATGGGAAGATATTTTTCTTGTAACAAACTCAAAACCTCTTCTTGGTGATTCGTGATTATAGAGGATGCCACTGCACGCATACAACCCGTAGGCCTCCCGATAATTTCTGGTTAAATCAAAACCTGCAACTTTGGATATACCATAAGCTGATCTTGGATGAAACGGCGTATCTTCAGTTTGCGGAACTTCTCTGACTTTTCCAAACATTTCACTGGAACTTG
>DASCNB010000118.1:0-4661 GCA_036011265.1 Nitrospinota bacterium
TGCCCGTCGTTGGGAAAAAGAGGGGATTTTGTATGCCACATTTAGAAACTGGCTGCTATTGATAATGTATTACATGGGGATTCCGGCCAAACAACTTAAAAAGCTCTATCTTCAAGTACGTTAATTTAAAGTAACTATTGATTTATAGCTGATAGCTATATGTTCTTAATCGCAAGAAGGAAATTCTTTAAATTCCTGATATCCGGGTTGGTGTCTTTGGGGCTGTGGCCCAACATGGCTTGCAACAATAGCAATCAGAATAAACATGGAGCCATTCAGAAAAAATTTTCCGATAAAATCAGCAGAATTATCAGAAATGAAGATAGGCCTGATTTTAATGTACGATCCTTCAAACCTATATCTCCCATAAATAAAAATCAATGGTCTCTGTTTGCTGGAGGCTTGACAAAAGAACCCAGGACTTTTTATTTTGATGATATTGTCTCTTTAAAATCAGAAACACAGCTGTCGAGACTAAAGTGTGTTGAATGCTGGTCAGCTAAGGCAAAATGGGAAGGAGTTTCTATAAAAACCCTTTTTGAAATTGTTAAGCCCATGGAACAGGCAAGATGGGTTTATTTTCGTTCTGTAGATGGCTACTATGAAACTATTCCGCTAAAAGATCTTCTCAATCCAAGAGTTCTTTTAGTTTACAAAATGAACGATAAGTTACTGCCACCAGAACATGGAGCGCCTTTGCGTTTGATTATCCCGTTTAAATACGGATACAAGAACGTAAAATATATCACAAGGATGGAATTTTTGGATAAGGATAAATCAGGGTATTGGCCTGATGAAGGATCCTATTCTCTGGACGGTAGCATCCAGCCGGGCTATGATCATCCCCTCGATAAAGGAAAAAAAAGAATATTTATAAACGGGGGAGAAGTCTTTCACGCTTTTGATAAACTGGGTTAGTTAGTTGTCATTGGTCAATAGGGAAATATTGCCTTAAAATAACCAATGACAAATGATCTTGCCAATGCATGAGAAAATTGAAGCTCTCTGCGGCAAAATTACAGGGGATCTTCTGTGTAAAGAGTTTAATTTTATTAAGTTCGCTCGCTAACCCCATGGCAAAACCACGGGGACTGCGCTCGCTATGCACGTTCAAAGATTTGTTAATACGTTTTTTTATCTTACTCCTCTACTGTTAACCTTAATCTCCTGTCAGTCCGAACAAATCCCTCAACTGAACTTGCCCACTCCGCCACCTGATGTGATTGTACCTAGAGATATGGTTTATATCCCGAAAGGCGAATTTATTATGGGACATCCCGATCATGACAAAACTGTAAGAGGGAAAAAAGTTTATACTCACGCTTACTTGATAGACAAGTTTGAAGTATCCAATGAACAGTACAAAAATTTTGATTCCACTTACCGGTATCCAGAAGGACAAAGCAATTACCCCGCAACTCATATTTCTTATAGCATGGCAGTAGAGTATCTCAATTTCGTTGGCAAGCGTCTGCCCACAGAGGAGGAATGGGAAAAGGCCGCAAGAGGAACTGATGGCAGAATGTTTCCCTGGGGAGATAAAGTTTTTGGTCCGCCTAACTACGGCTTTTCAGGGTTAGTCACGGAGCTGGTAGGAAAAAGAAAAGCCCTGGTTAGTCCGTTTGGCGCTTATGATATGGTAGGAAACGTCTGGGAATGGACTTCTGACTGGTATTCATTTGAAGGAATGCCAAAAGAGTATGAAAAAAAGTTTAAAGTAATAAGGGGAGGCATTTTATCTGTTCATTTGAGATCAGATTATTCTTACACTTTTGACAGAAATTATATGCCGTCGGATAGTAAATTCAATTTCATCGGATTTCGAGGAGCAAAAAGTATCAAATAATTACAGTGTGATTATTGGGTGAACTACAAAAGAGAAAACTATAAATTTCAAATTAACTTGGAATTTTTCTTAAGCTATGCTACCGCCATCGCTCTATCAGTTCATGAATAGCGTGATCACCGTCAATAATTTCCTGGATTATTGGTTTGGTTAATGCCGCATCCGCTTTTGCCTCTTTAACCTCTATTATTTGGTCTTCAATATTAAAAAAGGCATCTACCGCTTCTGGATTAAATTGTTTCTCTCGTTGCTCTTTTATATAATCAAGGGCTTTTTCGGTAGGCCATGCCTTTTTATAAATCCTTTCTGATGATAAGGCATCAAATACGTCTATAACTGCCACTATCATTCCTGACAGGGGAATATCCTTTCCCTTTAATCCAAAAGGGTAACCATTACCATCCCACCTTTCGTGGTGGCTCACCGCAACCTCTCTCGCAAATTCAAGAAGTGGAACATTCGTACCTCTTAAAATCCTGCCTCCTATAACTGTATGGAGTTTTATAATCTGAAATTCCTCGCCTGTCAACTTGCCCGGTTTAAGTAATATTTGATCAGGGATACCTATCTTTCCCACATCGTGCATGGGAGCCGCATATTTTAACATCGTCTTCTCTTCCCGGCTCATGTCAATTTCTTTTGCCATTAATTCGGCAAAATCCGCTATTCTTTCAATATGTTTTCCTGTCTCGTTATCCCTGAATTCTGAAGCCATACCTAATCTTTTTGTAATCTCAATCTGGGTTTGTTCTAACTGGTAGATCTTTTCCAGCCTATCTGCTTGCATGATATCGAGGGATTTATTTAAAAACTCTCTATGCTCTTTCAGTTTTAACATGTTATTGACTTTAAGCCTGAGTTCGTCCATGAAAAATGGTTTCATCAAGTAATCATCCGCCCCTAAAGAGAGGGCGTTTATAATATTTTGTTGTTCGGAGAGTCCTGAGATAACAATGATCGGAAAGTAATTTTCTTGTCTCTGGTTTTTTAGCTTACTTAAAACATCAAAACCATTCATCACAGGCATCATGAGATCAAGGAGTATAAGATCAGGTAGTCCATTCTTTTTGATTTGATCGAGGAGGTCTTTGCCATCCTTTGCCTCTTTGATGACAAGGTTTTTATCTCTGCCAAAAATATCCTTTACAAGATGTATATTGCTGGGAACATCATCTGCTACATATATCGTTCTTTGCATTAATTCCTCCCATTCTGTAGCTGAATCTTATCATATTCTTTTGCTAAAAAAAACAGGGCTCCATCCCAGTTTGCTGTGGAAAAATTAATCTATACATCTTCATTATTGACCTTCTCCATCCTTTCATAAAAAAATAAATCCAAAAGAAAGCATGTATGAATTGAGTTGTGATATAATTATTAAAAATTTGATCCAATGCAAACTCAAAAAAAATCTAAACAATGATAAATTATTATCCATAAAACCTTAGAAAGGAGCACCACTATGGTTCGCTTTAGCAAGTTGGGATTGGTAAACACCAAAAAAATTTTTAAAAAAGCAATGGAAGGAAAATACGCAATCCCTGCATATAATTTTAATAACATGGAACAGCTTCAGGCAATCATTACCGGATGCAAGGAAACTAACTCACCGGTTATTTTACAGGTTTCTTCCGGAGCAAGGAAATACGCGAATCAG
Source organism: Nitrospinota bacterium (assembly GCA_036011265.1). Taxonomy (GTDB): domain Bacteria; phylum Nitrospinota; class Nitrospinia; order CAJXCL01; family CAJXCL01; genus CAJXCL01. Next base: position 3,504 of record DASCNB010000118.1, read on the forward strand.
ACCCTGCTTCGTTATATGGCAGAAGGTGCCGTACAAATGGCTAAAGAGATGGGAGGAAATTTCCCTGTTGCACTTCACCTTGACCATGGCGATACGTTTGAATTAGCAAAATCCTGTATTGACACGGGCTTTTCTTCGGTAATGATAGACGCATCACACCATCCTTATGAAGAAAATATAAAACTTACGAAACAGGTCGTTGAGTATGCTAAAGAAAATGATGTTTCTGTTGAGGCAGAATTGGGAATTTTGGCTGGGATTGAAGATGATGTTGAAGCGGCAAAATCTATTTATACGAACCCTGAACAGGTCGAAGATTTTGTTGCTAAAACAGGTGTGGACAGTCTGGCTATTTCTATAGGTACAAGTCATGGGGCATATAAATTTAAACCGGAACAATGTAGGAAGAATGAAAAAGGCGTTCTTGTTCCTCCACCACTAAGGTTTGATATCCTTGAAGAAGTTGAAAGAAGACTGCCCGGATTTCCTATTGTGTTACACGGCGCATCGTCCGTTGTTCCCAAATATGTAGATATAATTAACAGGAATGGCGGACAACTGAAAGCTGCTATTGGAATCCCGGAAGACCAGTTGCGAAGAGCCGCTACCGGCGCGGTATGTAAAGTTAATATCGATAGTGACGGACGGTTAGCTGTAACCGCATTAATTAGACAGGTCTTTTCTGATAAACCAGCGGAGTTTGATCCACGTAAATATTTAGGTCCGGCCCGTGCAGAACTAATTGAGCTGATTAAACACAAAAATGTTAATGTACTGGGAAGCGCTAACCAGGCATAAAAAAATTGTTTAAATTTTCCGGTTTGATGTTTGACAAAAAACAGAGGGTGTAATATATTTATGTTGTCTTTATCTGTGAAGGCCCTTTGAAAAAATCTCAAAATTTATTCTTTTAAACCTTGACAGTGTAATTTCAATTTTATATAATGGTGAGTTGCCTTAATTTTGTTCTTTGAAAACTAAATAGCGTGCCAAGTTGTGAATGTGGGTCTTAAGTCAAGAACAAAGACTTTAAAATAAGATTAAACTCAAATGAATTTATTTGGAGAGTTTGATCCTGGCTCAGAACAAACGCTGGCGGCGTGCCTAACACATGCAAGTCGAACGAGAAAGTCCCTTCGGGGGCGAGTACAGTGGCGC
>DASCNB010000119.1:0-5980 GCA_036011265.1 Nitrospinota bacterium
AAATTCTACCTGTCCTGATTCTTGTAACGGTATTAAATTTTCCTTTCGGTATGAAAACTTCATCACCCCAAAATTGTTCATTGCGTCTTCCCATTCTCCTTTTTGAATAACATAAGTCGCTTTGGGAAAAGCAGGAACCACTTTTCCACCTTCGTTCATTGTTGCACCGCCTGCATGATCAAAATGGAGGTGGCTTAAAATAACAATGTCAATATCCGCTGGCTCTAGACCTTTTGATTTAAGTGACTCCTCCAGTACAGAACGATTCTCTAATCCAAAGATATCTTTTTCCTTAGCGGAAAATTTCGTCCCATTTCCCGTATCAACCAATATTTTTTTATCACCGGATTCTATAAGAAGACAGTTGGTTTCAAGTTCAATTCGGTTTTTTTCATCAGCAGGGTTGGTCTTTTCCCATAGCGGTTTCGGGACAACCCCGAACATTGCTCCACCGTCCAGCTTATACTTCCCGCCGCTAACTGTTTGAATTTCAAATTTTCCAAGTTTCATGATTTAAACGGACGTAGATTTTATTTATTTATTAAAAAAATACTTTTCTATTATAGGCAGATTATATAGATTAAAAAACTTTTATCTTTTTATCAAAGGTAACCTTAATATGAACAATAGCAAAATCAACGCTCCATATAATAAAGGTTCCAGAATGCCTGACTTAACAAGCCACGCAAAATGAAGGACCGCAAGTGATGCCGCTGGATAAATCAACGCGTGCAGATTAGACCATTTTCGACCAAGCTTTCTACGCGCGGAATCAAAAGAGGTTGCAGCAAGCAGGGTAATTATAAAATAAGTTGAAAATCCGGCAATAACAAAGCGTTTTTTGATCACATCCTTTAAGATTAAATCGATGTCAAAAGCGTAATCAAGCCCGAGGAAAGTAAAAAAATGTAGCGTGGCAAAGAAGAAAGAATAGAGACCCATCTGCCGCCTCGCTTCTATAATCTGGTTGAATCCTAATAAAATTTTAGCCGGTGTGCATGAAAGTGTAAGAAGGAGTGAAATTAACGTATATTTCCCCGTTCTTCTCGTTATTTCTTCAATAGGGTTTGCGGTAAGCTGATCATTAAAATAGTCCCAAAATATCAAGCCGGTTAACGTTAACGCGGCTATATGGATAATGGCTTTAATCCATACAATTAACGATGATTTCATCAGAAATATTTTTTTAAATCCATACCTTTGTAAAGACCGGCCACATCTTCTTCATATCCATTAAACGGCAGAGTTTCCCGGCGTCCAAATTCGCCGATCCTGCGCTCAGACGCTTGCGACCAACGGGGATGGTCCACCGCCGGGTTTACATTTGCATAAAAACCATATTCACGAGGGTTGACTTTCATCCATAGAGAAGCAGGCATGTGTTCAACCAGGAGTATCCTGACTATAGATTTTATGCTTTTAAAACCATATTTCCACGGAACAACAAGACGTATAGGGGCTCCGTTTTGTGGTCTTAGTCTTTTACCGTACAGTCCTGTTGCTAAGAATGTAAGATCGTGCATAGCTTCATCAATCCGAAGTCCTTCTATGTATGGCCAGGGGAAAGACCTTGATTTCTGGTTCGGCATCCTGCTCGGACTATGAAGCGTTATGAACTGAACATATTTAGCTTCCGGCAGGGGTTCTACCTCTTTTAAAAGTCTGGCGAGAGGGAGTCCCAACCAGGGAATCACCATGGACCATCCTTCCACGCACCGAAAACGATATATTCTCTCTTCCTGCTCGTAGATTTTTGTCAAATCATCCACATCAAGAGATAAAGACTTTTCTGAAAGCCCTCCAATTTCTAATTTCCACGGAGATGTTTTAAAATCTTTTGCAGCAAATATTACGTCCTCTTTATCCAGTGAAAATTCATAAAAATTATTATAAGTGGTTATTGCTTTATAGGACGTGAGCTTATCTTCCGGCAAAGCTCCGTTTTTTGATGGCTTATAAGTTGTCTTATAATTGTCACAACCGGGGAAAGCGGCAGCACTCAGTATCATTCCTCCAATACCAAGCATAAATTTTCGCCTGTTGAGATATAAGGTTTCCGGTGTGATTTTAGAAGATTTAACTTTTATCATTTATTTTTATAGGGAATTTCCGTTATGAGGGACTATTTGAAAAAATCGTTAAGGTTGGGTTTGACAAACCAATTTTTTCCCACACGCACCCATTCTTGTTCGATTTTTACCGATTTCAGTTTAGTGCTTGGAGAGATAACCATCTGGTAATGCATCGTCACTATGGCTTTGTCAATCCCAGCATCTATATCCCCACTTATATTTGGCTTCATGGGTTGACCATTTTTGTAAAACTCGGTTTTGAAAACCGAACTTTCGTAAAAGATTATTTTATCGTTCACATCAATAATCTTAGACAGAAATTCTTGCTGCTGGTCCGGATGCACCAGAAACGCGGAGTTTTCACCATGCTTTCTTTCAAAGTCTGAATTGAACACCCTTATGCTTTTATGGAGTTTTTCTCCTTTTTTTTGGAAAGAGTTCCCGGCACAATTAGTAACAATCAGGCACAAAATGAAAATGTAAATTTCCCCGGAATGAAAGGGCATCAACTGTTTTAAACGCTTCATATGTCCTTATATAAAAAATTTCCCTAATTAAAACATAACCTGTATTACAATTCAATTCCAACTTCTTTTGAAAAAATTAGCATTCTCTTCTAGTTGCAAAAAAATATGATTGGAAAAGGCTTATTTCTTTCTATTAAGCGGCTGAGAAGAAATTTATAATAATGTTTCTCAACTACACCATTGATGAAGTTGAGAAACGACAAAAACAACAACCAGGAGATTCTTCGCAGAGTTTATCCTGAGAGTGGAAGAACGAGATTCTTCGCTTTGCTCAGAATGACAAGCGAAGGGCTCAGACCTGTCCTGAACGAAGTGAAGGGATGACAATCTAAAACCTCCTGCGTGTCATTCTGAGGGAGTACATTCATGGAGTTTATGCTGAACGCAGTGAATGTATTCAGCATAAACTTTGCGACCGAAGAATCTCATTTTTTTCATCATTAAGGTTTATCTTCAGCAATTTCAGCTTTTGAAGAAAGGTGTTGTCATTTTTACCATTCTCAGCGTGATTGAGAATCTATCTTCACTTCAGTGAAGTCAGGTTTAGAATCCTGCTTGCGCGGGAATGACAGAACTGGTATAACAACTTTTTAAATCGACTTTTAACATTGAATCTCCCCGTAGCAAAGCTGAGCTTAGCTCTGCAAGCTACCGGGAATAAGCTCGCTAATAAACACTTTTACATTAAAGGAGTTTTTTTATGAGCGATATTAAGAAATTTTCTCCAAGCCCTGATTTTTCCTCAAAAGCGCATATTAGTTCTTTAGAAAAGTACCAGGAGATATACAAAGAATCTATTCAAGATCCCGCTGGGTTTTGGGAAAAAGTAGCTGAAAGACTTCACTGGACCAGAAAATGGGATAATGTGGTTGAATACGATTTTGTGAAGGCAGATATCAAATGGTTTGAAGGAGGAAAACTAAATGTCAGCTATAATTGCCTCGACAGGCATGTGGAGGCAGGTCATGGAAATAAAACTGCCCTTATATGGGAAGGGAATGATCCAAAGGAGTCAAAGACATTCACTTATTCAGAGCTTCTCGCTGATGTTCAAAAATTCGCAAATGTCTTGAAGGATAACGGTATAAAAAAAGGCGACCGCATTTGTATCTATCTTCAGATGATTCCCGAACTTCCTGTTGCCATGCTTGCCTGTACGCGGGTTGGAGCGGTCCATTCTATAGTTTTCGGGGCGTTCAGCTCTGATTCCCTGAAAGACCGTATCAACGACTCATCATGTAAGATGCTAATCACGCAGGATACAGGAGTACGCGGGACTAAAACAAACCTCCCTATGAAAACCAATGCGGATGCCGCAGCTTCTCAATGTCCATCCATTGAAAAAATTGTCGTTGTTCGAAGAACAGGTGAAGAAGTAAAAATGAAAAAAGGAAGAGATATTTACTGGGACCAGGCAATGGCGGAAGCAAAGGACCAATGCCCTCCCGAGGAAATGGACGCGGAAGACCCATTATTTATATTGTATACTTCCGGTTCTACAGGCAAACCTAAAGGAGTGCTTCATACAACCGGCGGCTACCTGGTCTATACCTCATACTCTCACGAGCTAATTTTCGATTACCACGATGGAGATATTTATTGGTGTACCGCGGACATCGGCTGGGTAACAGGTCACTCTTATATTGTTTACGGCCCATTAGCTAATCGTGCCGTTTCAGTAATGTTTGAGGGAGTACCAAATTATCCTGATTTCGGACGGTTCTGGCAGATAGTGGAAAAGCACAAAATTAATCTCTTTTACACAGCTCCAACAGCTCTCAGGGCACTGATGAAAGAAGGGAATGAATGGCCTAACAAGCACGATCTTTCTTCACTGCGGTTACTCGGAACTGTCGGAGAACCTATCAAAGAGCCTGAGTGGTTCTGGTATCAAAGGGAAATCGGAAAAGAACGTTGTCCGATTGTAGACACCTGGTGGCAAACAGAAACAGGTGGGATACTGATTACTCCTTTACCGGGAGCAATTTCTACAAAACCCGGTTCTGCTACACTGCCGTTTTTCGGAGTAGAGCCCGTGTTGTTGGATGACTCCGGTAAGGAACTTGATGGACCTGCCAAAGGGTACCTCGCAATAAAAAAGGCCTGGCCCGGAATAATGAGGACTGTTTACGGTGATCATGAACGATTTCGTCAAACCTACTTTAATCAGTTCCCGGGATATTTTATTACGGGAGACGGCGCTACCAGAGATGAGGATGGCTATTATTGGATTACCGGACGAGTGGATGATGTGCTGAATGTCTCAGGGCATCGAGTTGGTACTGCTGAAGTAGAGGGAGCCATAGGCAAAGCAACAGGCGTTGCGGAAGCCGCGGTAGTGGGCTATCCGCACAACATTAAAGGCCAGGGGATTTATGCCTTTGTAACTTTAATGACGGGAGTGGACTCCGGTGACGACATTGCCGCAAATATTCGTTCCACGGCACGGAAGCTTTTAGGCCCTCATGTCACACCGGACAAAATCCAGTTTACACCTGTGCTGCCAAAAACACGTTCAGGGAAAATCATGCGGCGAGTTTTGAAAAAAATCGCTGAAGGAGATATTGAAAATATGGGAGACACATCCACACTTGCAGACCCGACAGTGGTTGAATCTCTGGTAGAGGGAAGACAGTAAGGCATTTCTGATTGACGATTTTGGATTTTGGATTGATTTTCTTCACATCCTCAAAAAACTTTCTTCCGAAGATATCATCATATATGGATTGGTCTTTTTTTCTTTGCCTATAGTTGAAGAGGTTGAAGCTCCATAATCGTGACCGGGATAAACTATGATATCATCCGGCAGTTCTTTTAGTTTTTGAAGACTTCTGTACATGTCTTTTGGATTACTTTCCGGAAAATCACACCTACCGATAGCGCCTGTAAAAAGAGTATCTCCGGTAACCACAAAGTTATTGCCAAGGAAACAAACACATCCGGGGAGATGACCCGGAGTATGAAGGGCTTTGAGTGAAATATTTCCTATGGGGATTTCCGATCCATCATCAATCTCTATAACCTTTTCTTTAAATTCCGACAAGGCCTTAGCCTCATTTTTGTGAACATATATTTTTCCGATCTCAGCTCTTCTGGTTAAATCCCCTATCCCATCCACATGATCATAATGGGTATGTGTAAAAAGCGCTGTTGTAACATTCATGCCGTCTTTCTTTGCCGTACTTAAAAGACGGTCCACTTCAAACGCGGGATCTACCACTCCGCACTCTTTTGTTTCAGAACAGCCGATGAGATAGTTAAAATTTTGCATCATTCCCACTTCTATTTGTTTTATGTAAAAAGAATTCTTTTCCATTTTTACCTTAAATACTCTTTTAATTTACTTTCAATAATGTTCTTAACATAGTTCAGGTTCTCCTC
>DASCNB010000120.1:0-10693 GCA_036011265.1 Nitrospinota bacterium
GTCTGCCAAATGGAAATCAGGCATTTCGAGAATTGCTGTTTCGGATTTTGCGAACACAAGCAAATTATGAAATTAAGTCTAAACTATTCAATAATGATTTTAAAAATATGATCATTTATGTGGACGAAAAAGATGAAAACAGTCCGCTGATGAAAGGGATTTTTATATCAGAGACGACGAAAGAAGGTGAAAACAGAATTATTAACGCTGAAAAAGGCACTCTTCTTTCCGACAAAAATGCATTTGTTGTTCAAATGAAACTAACAAATGGAACAATTCACCGCCTCGGAAAAGATAAAAAAAATTATCATACATTAAAATTTAAACGATATATTCTTGAAATGGAAATTCCAAAGCCTGAAGAAATCGGTGGCAATCTATTAAGAGGCAATAGAGAGCTCTCTATTTCAAAACTAAAAGAGAAAATTGAAAAACATAAAAAAGAAGGCATCACTATTAGCAATGAGTTAGTTGAACTGCACAAAAAATTTTCCATCCCGTTTGCCGCCTTGATCTTTGGTTTAATTGGAGCTCCTTTAGGAGTGAAGTGCAGCCGCTCCGGAAAATCAGGAAGTTTTACTATGAGCCTGTTTGTAATAGTGTTTTATTACATATTGTTGTTATTCGGTGAGAGTTTAGGTGATACGGGCAAACTACATCCTTTTTTAGCGATGTGGCTTCCCAATTTTGTTGTCATAATAATTGCAGTTTATCTGGTTTACAAAACCGCTAATGAACTTCCATTCAAGTATTGGCAATATACTTTAGATAAATTAATGGAGTCATACCATTACGTAAAACGTTTTTTGATTTCTGATATTGGGTTAAAAAAAATCGCTTTTCTTCTTTTTGTTTGCTACTGATAATCTCGTCTGATAATGCCAAATCGCGAAGATTTTGACATGCCTTGCTGTTGGGATAGCTCAATTACAGCGTCTTGACAAGATAATTTCAGTTGGGTAGAGTGAAAGTAAATCTTCAGGTACCAGGAGCAGGGGATCAGGATTTAGCCTGATTAAGAGTTAAAAACTTGCAATCCGCAACGCATAATTTATCACGCCACCTGACTGCTGATCCTAGACTCCTGAAAACTGTTACAAGTTTTTACTATTATGAATTTAAAAGAAAAAAATAGTAAACAGGATAATGGCAGCCACTTTATAGAACTGGCAGGAAAAGCAGGTGAATTTTTTTTCCCGCTTTATTACTACTGGTCTGGAAGCCGTTTTCGTTCAAGCAAGAAATTATTCGGGATATTTATTCAACAGCTTCAATCTTTTGAAAGTTTTTTAGATGACCATGGCGCACGGTTAAATAAAAAATGGTTTTATTTTTCGGAACTTATTGCGTCGATGAGAAACCTGGGAATTGTAGCCTACCTGTTACATCACATCTTTCATCGATATGAACATTACAAAATTACGGAAATTGAAAAGGATTCTTCTGATTTTATTAAGGATACCGGTCAAACATTGGAGTTCGTGAATCAGTTCATAAAAAACCTTTTCATCGCTTGTCTTGAAGAAGCAAAAGAACTCAGGATCCCTGTAAAGGAAATTGTCCCTCCTGAAAAAGAATATAGTGATATTGAACCTACTCAACCACTTCCAGCTGATTTTGAGTTTAAAAAAGTAGACGGGGAAAAAGAAAGAATATTATCGCTGGCCCGGAAAGTAAGGAAGGTAGCTAAAATGTGCCGAGAAGAAAATCTCGGGTGTAAATTTTCTTCCGATGAATTATTCGAACTTGTACCCTTAAAGATAAATGAAAAAAAAGCAAGAAAACTAAAAACAATTATTCATGGCGTACAGTCCGATTATGATACTTATGTCAAAAATACGGTTATGGAACGTGAAAATTGCAAACTCAGTGACCTCAGAAGGGCTACATCTATTCCCCTTCATTTATTGGAAGCAGCAAGATGGCTATCTCATTTTTATGAACGCCATGAGAGCGATACCAATCCTAACAGCGCTTCTGAAAAGATAGCATCGATTGTTGATAGAAAAGAGGTATTGGACAAGATAATAAATTTCTGTTTTTATTACAGTAATTACTATATGCAAAAAGGAAACACGCTGGCAGAAGACATAATGACTGCCTACGTTGAAAAAGTCCAGTATGAACTTCCTGTTCCCAAACCTCTGGGATTTCACGCAAAACCTTCAACTTATGTTTCATTGATTGTTAATGAACACGGAACTGATGTGGAGATGATTGTGGACAGCCAACGTTTTAATGCCAAATCAGTTATCAATCTTTTGATGGCAGCAGGTCTTATCTCGGATAAAGGATATGAAAAAGTGATTTTTGAGGGAGATAGAGAGGTTTTAGACGACCTTAAAATTTTGGCGGAAAATAATTATTGTGAAGATGATAAAATTCCTGCAAAACTGAATTACCTTAGAATACTTAGAAATTTGCCACGCACCTGAGACATTCATGGAAGAAGACAAAAAAGCAATTATAAATTTTATCGATACGATTAAGCAATCTCTGGCCGATATTGCACTTGAGATTCACGAAAATCCGGAGATGCCTTTTCAAGAATACCGTTCAATGGAAATCTTAACTTCCTTTTTGGCTCAGAATGGTTTGTCCGTTGAAAAAGGCTTGTCAGGACTACCCACCTCTTTTAAAGCTTCTTCCAACAATTATAGCGGAAATCCGACAGTAGCGATTCTGGCAGAATATGACGCTTTACCTGAATTGGGTCATGCTTGTGGACATAATTTAATCGGGACGGCAAGCATTGGAGCCGCAGCGGCAATACATCATTTAAATTTTAAAATGAACGGGCAACTACTGGTTCTCGGAACTCCGGCAGAGGAAGGCGGTGGTGGAAAAATATCGATGATGAAAAACGGCATTTTTAAGAATGTCGATGTGGCTATGATGATGCATCCTTCCAATCAGACCAGATGTGTTGCCTTGATGCTTGCCCTCCAGGAAATAAAGTTTACCTTTCATGGAAAATCGGCCCATGCAGCAGCATTTCCCTATGAAGGAATCAATGCTCTGGACGGAGTAATTCAGACGTTCAACAACATTAATGCTCTTCGTCAACAGCTTAGGGATGATACCCGTGTCCATGGCATTATCAGCAAAGGTGGAACAGCACCAAATATTATCCCGGATAATGCATCCGCTATTTTCTATATCAGAGCCCTGGATATCCCTTATTTTAATACAGTCATCAAAAAAGTTATAAAATGCGCTGAAGGGGCCGCACTATCAACCGGCTGTACTCTTTCTAAAGAAATAAAAGATTTGGTATATCATCCTTTTAAACCTAACTATTCCTTTGCAGACCTGTTTAGAAAAAACTTAACACTCCTTGGAATTAAAGAGGATTCAACAAAAAAAGAGGGTGGAAAAGGGTCTTCAGACATCGGGAATTTAAGCCAGATTGTGCCTACTATACACGTAGATATTGGAATATGCGGCTTAAACACAGTGGCTCATTCCCCTGAATTTGCAATAGCAGCCAAGTCCGATAAAGGGATTGAAAGAATGGTCTCCGGAGCAAAAGCCCTTGCTATGACTGTTTACGATATTTTTTCTTCCCCTGAAAACATCAAAGCGATAAAGAAGGAATTTTCATGTCTGGCAAAGTAAACCTAAAGGCTTGCCCTCCATACCTAATTGATTAAAAATCATTCGCAGGGCAAAACTTTAGCTTTGCACCCGTCAGTTTCCCCTAATTGCAACAATATAAACATTTAAAGAACTTATGACTTATTTCTATCCCGATAAAGATACGTTTGCTGACCTGTCTCAAAATCAGTCTTTAATTCCTGTTGTTGCAGAACTTCCATTAGACGAAAGTAAATCCGCTATCGGAATTTTCGAAGACCTGTTTTATAAATATAAATACGCTTTTTTATTAAATAGCGGCAAAGGTGGAAAAATGACCGCCAGATATTCTTTTTTAGGAGGAGATCCTTTTCTTCGTTTTAAATACCAGGACGGAAAAGCGACTATCTGGAAAAAAGATAAAACCTTTTCAGAAAAATCAGATCCATTTAAATCGTTTATATCATTATTTGAAGAATACAAGACCTCCTACTTTTCTTATATACCTCATTTTTTTGGCGGTGGTATCGGCTATTTCAGTTATGATCTGGTTCATTATTTAGAACCATCTATTAGGATAAAAAAAGATGGCCTGACTTGTCCGGATATCCATTTTATTTTTGTCGATGAGATTGTTGCTATCGATCATTTTGAAAAAAAGATCAAATTCATTTGTTTGGCCAAAACCAATGTAAGACAAATCGGCCAAATTTATTCCAATTCAATTCTCCGACTGAGAGATAGACTTAATCAGTATCATTTATCCCCGTCTAAAGAAAAAATTTTCAACAGCAAAAAAACAATAGTACTCGCAAAGGAAGCTTTTCAATCTAATGTTACTAAAAAAGAATTCGAAGCTATGGTGAGAAAGGCCAAAGCATATCTTAGAGAAGGGGAGATTTATCAGGCCAATTTATCACAGCGGTTTGAAGCAGAGTTTGATGGGGACCCATTTAATCTTTTCAAGTGCTTACAAAAAATAAACCCTTCTCCTTTCTCAGCTTTTTTAAAATTAGATGATTTTTTTATCGCGAGTTCCTCTCCCGAACGATTGGTTAAAGTATGTAAAAACAAAATTGAAACAAGACCTATAGCTGGGACCAGACCTAGAGGAATTACATTGAATCAGGACAAATTGCTTTCCAATGAACTGCTTTTAAGCGAAAAAGAGAAAGCCGAACATCTTATGCTTGTTGATTTGGAGAGAAATGATTTAGGCAGATTGTGTAAATATGGAAGTGTGAAGGTCAATGAATTTATGATTCTTGAAAAATACTCCCATGTCTGGCATATCGTATCTAATATTAAAGGCATTTTAAAAAATAATATTAATTTGAAAACGATTTTGAATGCCTGCTTTCCAGGAGGCACGATTACCGGATGCCCCAAAATTAGAAGCATAGAAATAATTAACGAAATTGAGAATATTAGTCGTGGTCTCTATACTGGCTCTTTAGGTTATATTGGTTTTTCCGGAGAAATGGATTTAAATATAATTATAAGAACCTTATTGATAAATAAAGGCAAAACCTATTTTCAGGTTGGTGCTGGAATTGTTGCAGACTCAGAACCTGAACTAGAGTTTTGCGAAACTTATAACAAAGCCGAAGCTATGCTGACCGCCATTCAAAACATGAGAAATTCCTCCCAAAAATACAAAATATAATTATGTCATAATTAAAGCTAATTAAAATTAATTAAAAAAAGTGTTGACTAATATTGTATTTATGATAGAGTTATATCCTTCTGATTATAAAAAGTGTTTAATTTAGCATAAATTAACTTTTAAACAGGAAGGCAATTATGCTCGACAACCATGTAAAAAAAATAAGGGAGTTACGAATGATGAGTAAAGCTGAACTGGCACGGCAGGCGAATGTTTCAGTTCAAACCATTGACCGGATTGAAAAGGGGCACGAATGCCGCTTGGATACCAGGAGAAAAATAATTATAGCTTTGGGCTATAAATTGGATCAAAAAGATAAAATTTTTCCTGAGGATTAAAATGGGACTTTCAAAAAAAACACAATTAGTAGGAATTGATATTGGATCTCATTCCATAAAAATTGTTCAATTGCTACAAAAAAAGAATCGCTTCGAGCTTATGAATGTAGGACTTATTCATCTTTCTGAAAATACATTTGAAGATGGAATGACTGAAAACCCCAACCTTGTTTCAGAAGCTTTAAAGCAGTTAATTTCCTCTGAAAAAATCAAAACAAAGTTCGCTGTAATATCTGTTTCCGGAGAATCGGTAGTCATAAAAAAAATTAATATACCTAAAATGAGTGAACATGAGTTAGCGGAATCCATCAAAATGGAGGCGGAGCAATATATTCCGTTTGATATCAAGGATGTCAATATAGATTTTACTATTTTAGGCTCGGCAGTAAAAGATCCGGATGCAGAAAGCGAAGGCGAGCAAATGGAAGTTTTGTTGGTCGCTGCCAAAAAAGATATTATTGAACAGAGAGAGAGCATTCTTTTAAACGCCGGCTTGAAACCTGTGGTTTTTGATCTTGATGTTTTCGCGGTTGAAAACAACTTCAGCCTTAATTACGATGAAAAAATGGATGAGGTGGTTTCTATTGTAAATATAGGCGCGTCTGTAACCAATATTGGCATTATAGAGGGTAGTTCTATGGGATTTACCAGAGACATCTTTCTGGGAGGAAATAAATATACGGAAACCATCCAAAACCAGTTGAAAGTTGACTACGAAGATGCTGAAAAAATGAAATTAGGGTTGAATGTTACTGAAGATAACAAAGATAAAATCGTTTCCATTATCGTAGAGGTTACGGATATGCTTGCTTCAGAAATTCAAAAATCTATTGAGTTTTACAGTACAGCAGCCAATCGTAATGTTGAAAAAATTTTTCTAAGCGGCGGCTGTTCAAAGATATCAGGCATAAACCAGCTTTTAAGTGAAAAGTTGGGGGTTAGCGTCGTAACTCTTGATCCCTTGAAAAAAGTCTCTATCAATAAAAAAATATTTGATCCGAAATACATCGATTATATAAGCCCCTTAATAGCAACAGCAACAGGGCTCGCTATTAGAAGGTTTGATGACAGTGATTAAAGTCAATCTGCTCGATTATAGAAAACTAAAAAGAATCATGCAGCTTCAGAAGGAGCTTCTCCTTTACCTTCTGGGAATTTCCTTTGCTTTAGTAGCTATTGGTATTGTTTGGCAAAATCAGAACAATCGAATTAAAGAGGTCAATAGTGAAATTACACATTGGAATGTGGAATTAAAAAAAATTGACAAAACAGTTAAAAAAGTGGATGAAGCAAAAGCAAAGAAAAAAAGAATAACACACATTCTCAAAAGCATTAAAATATTAAAGAAAAAGCAAACAGATCCTGCTCAGCTCCTGGATGAAATAAACAAAAACCTTCCTTCAGAAGTTTGGTTGACCAGATTTGATGAAACAGCCGCGAAGGTGCGATTGGAAGGATATTCTTTTTCTGATCCTGCAATAGCGATTTTTATGAAAAATCTTGAAAAACTATCAGCATATTTTAGGAGCATAGAACTAATTGAAACAAGACGAGCAAAGGTTTCTGGAGAAATAGTCAGAAGATTTTCAATCCAGTGTACCAGGTAACTAAAAGGCTCTTCATCGAAAACAAAGAAAATATGATATGGCTGAAAATATAATAGATAAAATTCCTTATGAAAAAATATGGGTCATACCGCCCTGGCAAAGATGGCTGGCTGTATGCGGTGTCATATTTCTTTTTTTTGTTATCTATTATTATGTTTCTCACAAAAATACGGTAGAAGAAATCAATAGGTTAGTATCAGACAGAGATAAGCTTATAACGAAGTATAGAGGATATGAAAAATATGTAAAAAAAATGCCTATGCTTCAAAAAGATATTGACGATTTAAACATAAAATTAAAAAAGGCAAAAATCCAGCTTCCCGGGGCAAAGGAAATTCCAGAACTCCTGACTCTTATTTCAGATACGGGCACAAACACGGGGCTGGAGTTCCTCCTTTTTAAACCCTTTCCTGAAGAGAAAGTTGATTTTTACAGCAAAGTCCCTGTAGAAATGGTTATTGTGGGCAAATTTCATGATGTTGCGACTTTTTTTGATAAAGTAAGAAAAATGTCAAGAATTGTCGATATATCCAATGTAAAAATAAAATCTAAAGGCAAAGCAGGAAACATCTCTCTGGAGACATCCTGTAAAGCAACCACTTATAAATACCTTGAACAAGCGGCTTTAAAAACAAAACCAGAAAAGAAGTAAAGTAAAAACACTTTGCTGACATGGGACACTGCGAGGGATATCCCCCCCTCTGAAAAGGCAATGTTTTATAAGGTTGTAAAAACATTTATTTAAGTACTATGTAATATTATGAAACGTATCTTGTTACTTTTATTGTTGTTAGTAGCCTTTGGGGCATACGTTTACTTAAATCAAAAAATGTTTTTCCCTGAAGCTCCCCCGCTTACCACTAAGCAACAAGTCCCTGTGAAAGCGGCAAAACCAGCAACCTCTAAAATAGAAAAACCTGCTTTTTCTCAGTTATCTGCTTCTTTCCCCTCTGGCCCAATGATCTGGATTCACTCAAAAGATTTGGGAAAAATTACCCAGCTGATTAAAAACTCCAATTTTTATAAGCAGGCAGTGGAATATAAAATTATTAATCCGTCAAAACCTCTTCTAGCAAGTTTTGAGATGAAAGCCAAAGAGAAAAGCGTTTTTTCAAAAATCTCTTCTCAACTTGAGGAAAAAATCCTGATGGATTTCCTGGGGCAGGAAATTGGATTAGCGCTCTATCCCCCTGATAAACCAGGCACGGGCAATTACCTCTTTGCAGCACAAATAAGCTCAATAACAAAAATCCAGGAAAAGTTGCAAAGGGCAAAAGATTCTCTGCTTGGAAATTAGGTAACTATTTCAGAAAATAATTATAAAGATAAAACAATTATTACTTATAAAAATCAGGAACAAAAATATTCCTTCCATTACGTTATAACAAAAAATCTGCTCTTAGGGTCCTCTTCAGATATTTTATTGAAAAAAGGAATAGACTTGATGGATGGAAAGGAGAGCGACAGGTTTATTAATTCCGAGGGATTTAATTCCCTTTTCAAAACTTCTGATCTTTCCATGGCAGGTCTTTTATTTGCGGATATGGAGAAAATTGTTCCAAACATTTCAAATAACTTAATACCTTCTAAAACTGTCTCGCCAAAAGCTATCGATAACACTAAAAAAGAATTGCAATCCTTTAAATTCCTCGGCATTACTTTCAAAATTCAAAAAGGCTTGGAAATTAATGGCGCTCTTACTATTAACAAAAAGAAAGCAGAACAGAAATTGCTTCAGACGATAAAGATGGAACCCAGAAAATTGAGATCTTTAAATTTTATGCCAGGGAATGTTGCCATCTATGGAGCAAACATATTTGAACCGTCGTTATTTTTTAAGCAGTTTACCAAAGGGCTTGAAAAAAATGCGGCAAAAAAAACCTTTGCCGATACTTTTAGTGAATCTACAGGGGTAGATCTTGAAAAAGATGTCATTCCTTTTATAGGGAATGAAATTTTTTATAGTGTCTCGGTTCAGGATAAAACCGCCCCTATGCAGATTCCCGGCATAACAATAGGACTGGAGATCAAAAACAGAGATAAAATCAATAATCTTATAAATAAGATTCAAACCAGAATGGCCAAATCATCGAAACAAAAATCACTTCCAGGAGAATCTTATGAAGGTTACGATGTAAACTCTCTCTCCATCCCAATTCCGATACCCGCTCAACCGGTATATTCCATTGTTGATAATTTTCTTTTTATTTCCTTAAACCAAAAAGAAATTAAGCGATTGATTGATGCATCAAAGAAGAAGATACCGCCGCTTGAAAAAAACAAAAAATATATTTCATCCAATATTCCGGCAAAGAATAACGGAATGTTTTTTATCAATACTTCCCTCTTACGGGATAGCATCTCAGAAGGTATTATAAAAAACCCTGTCGGCCTTTCGCTAGTTTCTCCGAAACATTCTGTCGAAAAAACAATAAAATCCCTGGACTTGATGAGGACAGTACAATCTTTTAACAGTGTATTTATGTATAAAGATAACCAAATCAATTCCAGAAGCTTGATAGCCCTGAAAGACATTCCAAAAGTTAGAACCAGCAAAAAACTTCTGGCTTTTCTTGAAAAATCAAGAAAGAAGGCTGTGCCTCTATTAACACCTTCTAAATCTCCTCAAACAAAAAAAGTATCATACGATTATGTTTATAATCCTGCTGGAAAGAGAGATCCGTTCAGATCATTAATAGTAGGAAGACAAGCTAAAATAAAAGAAAATCAAGCTGAAGCTGAAAAGTTTGCTGAATTTATTAAAAATGTAGAATCCCTGGAATCGATAAATTTATATTTCTACAACAGAATTAAAAGAAAAGATCCTGTTCTTTACAAAAAATTAAAAAGCCATGCCAGCTTTTTTAAAAATAAAAAAGCAGTGAAACAAGTGCCGGCTGAAGAAAGAATTCAAAAACTGGAAGAATACAGACAACTAATTTCTATTGCAAAAACAAATTTTCGTGATACTATTTTAGGGCCTTTACAAAACAATCAATATTCATCATTAAAACTAAGCGGAGTTATTTGGGGAACGATGGGAAGCACCGCTTTAATTGAGATTCCGAATGGCCGGGGTTATTCTATTAAACTAAATGATCTGGTTGGTCCTAATTATGGAGTTGTAAAAAAAATTGAACAAGATAAAGTTATCGTTGTGGAACGGTACGTAAACTATAGTGGAAGAATAACAGAGAAGCAGCAAGAAATTAAATTGTCTAAAGGCGAAGAATCTATATGAAAAAAAAGTTACAAATAAATCATTTCCTCCGCAATGTTCTTTTTCTAAGTATCCTCTTAGTTCCCTTGAATTGTGCTACAACTACAAAGAAAGAATCCGTCCAGGATTTGGAAAAGACAAAACCCATGGCGACAGAAGTTACCAAAGCATCTTTTGTAACAAATGTAAAACCGGAAATGTTGGGAGATCGCTCCAGAATTCATATAAAGACCACCGGTCCGATACAGTACACGGCTTTTAAACTGAGTGATCCATTACGATTAAT
>DASCNB010000121.1:0-23614 GCA_036011265.1 Nitrospinota bacterium
TACTAATATTATCTACTACTTCCTGAAACCAAGTCAAGCCTTCAACACATTGAAGATAGTGTTTATTTGCCTCCTCCGGGCTCATCGTCCTGAAAAGCTCTGATGCCTTTTTTACTGCGGGAATAAGCTTGCACAGATATTCCATGGCATTGTTAATGTTGTTTAAAGCCATTTCAGGCAGCGTCAATATATTCAGTTCAAGCGATTCAATATCGTTTACAGGCAAATCCCCTCTTTTTTGAAACTCATTTTCGCTTAATTCCTCACCGTTGAGTTTGATATTTGTAACAAAGGATTCCCTCGTGACAAACTCACCCAACAAATTCTGATAAAGTTTATTTAAATTATCAAAGGACGAGGTATCACAATTTTTTTCTTCTTCATTAATGATTATTCTTGGCATATCGCTAAATATTATTATAAATTTATAATCTCATGTCAAAGGATTGTTTTAAAGATTCGCATAATTGTGATCCAATCTTGTAAATTTTACCCGCGTGAAAATTCATGTCTTGATATAAGATTAATGTTTCCTTTGCGAGAGCAGAAACATCGTCTCCCTCCAAATTTTCTTTACCAAACCGAAACATATCTGTAATAGGTTTTATTATGGGATTCGCAAGGCCTATTAAATTAATTTTTTCATCAAAATCGGCAATTTTTTCGCCTAAAGTTTTAATTTTTTAGACTTGAGACGGATTTGAGTGCGATACTTGAACGAGGTTCTCAGTCGTGCGAAACGCCTGTTTTGAAACCTCCCATAGCTTATTAAACTCTTCTAAAGATTCTTTTAAATCAGGATATATCCCGGGGAAATTTTTGAGGTCGTAACGGGCTTTTAGCTTCCTTGGAATATCTTTTTCATCAACAGAATCCTTAATCGGTTTTGTTCTTTTTTCGTCATTTAGGCTAAGATTTATTTTCCACACCAAGCGATGCACAAAGTAAAAAAAATCCTGTTTTGTTATCGAACGTTTTATCATAGGTAGAAATTCCAGCATGTGGTCTTCATCAAAATCAGAACGAAACATTTTTATTTTTTCCATCCCGTTTTCATCTTCAAAAAAGGTTTCATCTATCTTTCCATTTTTGATCAACTTTAAAACTTGATACAGATGGTCATCAGTAACATAATCCACGCAAACCACATTATTGCAATCTACTCCATAACTGCATGGCGAGCACGGAATATTGGCCTGGAATACAATATTGCCACGACTGTAAGGACCTGTTTCCATTGGCAGAGCGTGAGCAAAAAATAATCCCACAACTCTCGTACCCATAGCAGTAGCAATGTGCATAGTTCCTGTATCATTAGTTATAAGGACATTGCATCTTCTAACCAACCCGGAAAGATGCTGAACGGATGTTTTACCCATTGCATTGACCGGTTTGTTTTCCATCATTTCTCCTATTTCCTCTCCCAGGTCAGCTTCGGATTTCACACCGAATAAAATCACTTTCCCATTTAATTCACTAGCAATGCGGTCTCCCAAATCCGCAAAAGATTTAGTTGACCAACGTCTCCCTTTCCTGCTTGAGCCGGGCTGAAATCCAACCAAAAAATCATTTTCAGCAACTCCATGCTGTGATAAAAATTCCTCTGAAAACTTTTTGGATTCCTCATCAACCTCCAACAGAAGCCGGTCTTCAGACGCTTCCAGATCGCCACTTTTTAAATAAATATCCACAAGATTAAAACTGTTATAATCCCTGTTAAAATTTATTGTCGCAAAGTATCTAAGCCATGGATGTCTTATCATCCTGTTGCCAACATCGCTGGAAGTTATTCCCCTGATATCATTGACATTGAGTAAAGAGGTCATAACAGCGCTCATTTTTGAATGGCTCAGGTTAATGACAACGTCGTATTTTGATTTTTTAAGTTCCTCGGTAAATTCTTCTATATATTGGTAAACTGTCACAAGAGTCAGTTCACCTTTATATTCAGCTGGAGTAAATTGCTTTAAATTAAAAATCCTTACCTCATTTATTTTTGGGATAGATTTTGCGATTGGCGCAAAATCACTACTGACCAATACATCAAGCCTCGCGTCAGGATTTTTTTTTCTCAGACCTGCCATAAGAGGCGTTGCCTGAAGCAGATCCCCCATTCTCGTTAAACTAATTATCAATATTTTCTTCATAGGGCACATCATATCTCATATACTATTATTATTAAAGACTATAGATATTGAAAGAGACAAACCGTGTGAATAGAAATTTTGTGGTAATTCTCATTGACAAGAATAAATTGATTTGATATCCTAAGTGGTTTTAGCCTGACTGTTGTGGGCCGCTAGCTCAGTTGGTAGAGCAACGCCCTTTTAAGGCGTGGGTCGAAGGTTCGAATCCTTCGCGGCTCATTATTTTTTTGGTTGGATTACGCTTTTTGAGTTTTAAAGAGTCTTCCTTTTAACCACATTTACGTCCCCATCGTCTAGTGGCCCAGGACACCGCCCTTTCACGGCGGTAACAGGGGTTCGAGTCCCCTTGGGGACGCATTTTTTTAATGAGTTACAAGATTAGAGGTGATGCAAATATTGGGGGAGGTCAATGTTACTAAATATTTTGTTAATTTCCGAACCATTTTTTCTTTATCTTTTCTAATTTTCCACTCTTAATAAGTCGTTTTTTACCAGTATCAAAGGCTTTTAGAATTTCTTTGCCATTTGGATTATTTTTAAGTGCTACCAAATATTCTGCTGAAAAATCAAAAACTGGAAGTTTCCTAAATTTCGTCGTCCAATTTTTCTGTTTTAGAACATAGTCCCAATTATGTTCGTAACCAAGAAATCCATCCAACCGTTTAGCATTTAACATTTCAAATCCCAGTATAATTTCATTTACAATATGTTTATTTAATTCGTGGGCTGCATTCCATTTATCGCCATAGCTAAATCCCCGTTTTACACCGATTGTCAGCCCCATTAATGAATCTAAACCCTTCCATTCAATGTTATTATCCGTTCGCACATAAATAAGATAATTAGCCCGATTGACGGATTCATCAGAATAGAGAAATATCTTTTTCCGTTCGGTGTTTTTCCCAGTCGGAAAAAGAATATCTGTTTTTCCATTTTTGACATCCATCATAGCTCTTGCCCAAGGCGTAATTGACAAATGAATAGTATATCCCATTTCATGAAAGCTCTCTCTTACAACATCCCAACTGTAACCCTGGAATCCCTCAGCATCACTACCTACTGGAATTATTTGATTGATTTTGTAACTTTCATCAGCTATGCAAAAAGGGGCATAATCTTTCAAAGTTGAAATTTTAACTGATTTTTCCTTAGCATAACTTAAAGCAGGATTACTTAAAACTAATACTATCGTGATAACTAATAGGGTTTTTATCTTGACCATGCGTTACCTCCGATTTTTTTTATTGATAGGTGGATAAAGCCCAACAACTTTAAAAAAATTGCTGCTAACAGCATGGAAATGGAACAACTTTATGATTTCTACTCCCATAAGGATTAACTGGTAATAATAACATATTAAGAGTTAGCAGGGAAATGATGCTCAATTAAAATGAGTGTGGTACAAACATTGAGAAAAAATCAAATAATAAGAGTTTAAAAGCATTTCTACGCTATTGATATTAAGCGATTTTTGCAAGAAATTCCAACGGTATAGATAACTTTCCTAACGTATAAATCCCCTTGGGGACGCATTTTAAATTAAAGGGTTGCAAGAAGCCCTTTCCCTCAAGGTACCCCGCTGTGGTCAAACTGTAGTCAAAATCAGGCTTGCCCAACAGCAGTTACCAATTAACAGCGCATAACCGTTTTATTGTTTTCCTTCTTTTAAATGTAAGGGTTACAGGCATAAACCCCTGTAGCCCTTTTTTTATGTTGGATTTTGAAAGAGGGTTGTTAGGTTTGATGATAAATACTGCTTACTATTTTCTAATTTAATGCCTATTCTTTTTTGAGAAACCGACCAAGCTGCATGTCATCTGATTCCATATGACCCTCTACCCAAAAATTCAATAGGGCTACAATGCTTGGTATAATGTCCGTAGAACCTGCTACATACATCTCTTTGATATTTGAAAGTTTACTTCTAATGTCTTCATGGTCCGATTTATGCTTATCATATTCATGGTATTTGTGCTGCCTCATCAGTTCTTCTTCATACCTGAAGTGAACTTTCCAATAATCAATGAGGCAATTTGTGCGAATCATTACTTCACTAAGATTCTTGGTTTCCGCGGCGTCAAAGATATTATTTAAATGTTCAAGAATCGTTTCATGCTGTTCATCTAACTCTTCGATCTCTACCTTGAGTTTATCTGACGACTTAATCCTTTTCATAATTATCGTTTTAATCTAAATTCATTAAAGTTTATCAGGAGTAGAAACTATGAAGCCTTTTAAGCATTCTGTTTGCCATACAAACCAGTGTTCTGACGATTCTACAACAAATTCCTACATAAAAAAAGGGCTACAGGCGGCTTATCCCTGTAACCCTGTAAGAGAAAGAAGTAAAAAGAAAAAAACTTGCGCTACAATTTGTTAGATCCTGAATAATTGGAAAAGTTTCAAAAAATTCCCACAAATTATTAATCCTAAAACCACAAGGCTCTCTTGAAGGGTTTTTGTAATAAATGGAAATTTGATGGACTGTAGAAGACGACAAAAAGATCATCAATTTCAACTCATTTTTTATCTTTTGGAAGAAAGGTTTCAATTTTAAGCCTAATTTGTTCGGATGTTATAGCAAGTTATTCATTAATAGATGCTTCCCAATCCATGGGCAGAAAAGTTTGTTCTGTACTTTAATAATTTGTTCATTAAAATGCCAGTAAGTCTACCCATGCCGGACACAATGTGGCGGTATATCTATAAACTTTTTAAAAGTTTACTCTAAAATCTGAAACATTTTCTAATTTGTCGATGTAAATCCCTGATGAGATAACGCTTCCGAGTTACTTCTAATCTATTTTTTTTAGATTCCGATAAGAACATTAAAGCAATTTTTTCTCTATTAGAAGGAGGTAAAAAATGTACGAAATAAACCTTTCCTCGTCTAAATCTATTATAGAGTTAGTTTCAGTTGCGCTAATTCCTGTACTCCTCTGGGCTATTTACAAAGTTGAAAAATGGCGTGAAATGAAACAAATAGACAGGCAAATAATCGATAGTGACAGGATAATAGTTTGATGTGTTGAATCAGCGATTATGTTTCTCTTGCTTCACTTAGAGCATTCTGCAAAGAAA
This sequence comes from Nitrospinota bacterium, assembly GCA_036011265.1. GTDB lineage: Bacteria > Nitrospinota > Nitrospinia > CAJXCL01 > CAJXCL01 > CAJXCL01. The sequence continues at coordinate 5,229 of DASCNB010000121.1, forward strand.
AAGAAGACTGAGAAGAAAAAAGCAAAAAAAAGGTGATAATAATATTTTAGCATCCAGGTGTTATTTTTCTGGTTATGCTAAGTCAACCTTTAATTCGTCATCTTCAATACCTTCAATTGGTGACCTTTTATTTTCGGGGCTGCTACAGAATTAAACTATCCATCATTTTCTTTGAAAGCCACTCCGCTTCATTTTTTGACGAAATAAAGTCACCTGCAACAACCACCCTGCCTTTCTTTCTTAGAATTTTAATATCGTAATAGATCTTTTTTGTGGATTCCATAACTCTTACTGATTGAATCTTCACTATCTGGTCAGCTGGAATTTTTTTTGTTAGCCCAATGCCAAGTGTCCGATAACGAACGATCAACCTATCCCGATCAATCGTTACCCGTGTAGTACGAAACCAATAAGTAATAGCAGCGAGAATAAACACGGCATCAAAGGTGCTGAAAGCTATAGTGAAAAAACGTGGCGCGTCTGTGTAATGGATTGCCACACAGACAAAGGTCAAAACAATGATGATTGCTGTCAATATAAGCGCAATCTCAGGAGTGCGATTTGCGGGAAAAAAAAATTCAATTTCTCCCTGCTTGGTTTGATACGTTGTTATTGGTGAATTATTAAAACTTGTCCCTTTCGGACCGACACGAAGGTTTGGCTCTTCTCTCTGCTCATTTTGTCCTGTGATTTCCGGCGAACTTTCTGAAGTCTTAAAAACCGGCAGATCAAAGATAGAAGAAAGATGACGGCCGAGAGTCTCTGCACGGATTTCAAGTCTCCATACTATTTGATCCGCAGTTTCTATCGGGCTGCTTGGTATACACGTATACGGGACTGTAATCATAATGGGAATAGACCGGCCAACCGGCCCCTGTGGCGCGCTCCCTGAAGAAAACGTAGCTTCATCAACCCAAAGAATAGATTCGGTAGTAGAATCCTCATCCTGGACAACATTTACACAAATTAGTCGCAAATAATATTGATCCGGAGGAAGAAAATTCCTTTTTAAATGAATATTGCCTTGAAGCTTTCCACCTATAACCCCGGGAAAAGAAGTCATTTCAAATATAACATCGCCAAATCGCCACCAATGAAGAGTACGAACTATTGCCCAAATCAATAAACCAACTCCTATCGCCGGGAACATCATGGCGAGGAAGAGTTCTCCCTTATTACTTTTACCCAAATGGTCTGGAAGCATCAAAAGAAGTGGAGAGGTTACAGCGTTCCATAACACCGCAAAAAGCCAGAAGAAAAGCATCTTTTTTTTATTGTTGGATTGAATGCGGCCTGTGGCCCACAAAGCATTCCATCGCCAGGGTTCGTTTGGATGTTCCGCTTTCGCCTCAGCTTCACGAAGCGCTTTCTGTCGATAGAGCCAGGTAGATACCAAAATGCTAAAACCCGCTGTACCAAAGGCCAGGGCAAAGAGTCCGGCAAACGTAGCTTCACGAAGCTCCCCTTGAAAGACAAGACGTATCGAAACAACTCCCGCGACAACTCCCACAGCACAAAACAAAAGGGAAAATAAAAGAGTCACAAAAAAACCAATTTTGCTTTTGTTTTTAGACATGATTACGGGCACAATTCTCTTTTACTTAGCCATCTTCTTTTTCATATAGCCTGAACTTCTACATATCCTTAAATGAAAACTTTACATAAATATGACCGCATCCCTCTTTAATTGTCTCTGGATTTAGAAAAGCTCCTTCGGCATTAAGTTTACACCTAAAAGTAATAGCAAGGAGTAGAACAATTAAAAAAGAAGCAATGATTTTTTAAGATGTCTTATTGAACAGAGACACCAGAATTAATTCATCAGATTTCCTACCGCGTTATAAATCTTTCGGCTTATCAGCTTACCGCTTTTATAGTTCGCTTCAATCCATAAATTCCCTCTTTCGTAATACCATTTTACAATTCCTTCCAGCTTACCGTTGATGTAGTTTCCCTCAGACTTTAATTTTCCACTTTCGTAATATACTTTGTGAATACCTTCCATTTTCCCATTTGTATTCAGGCTAAATTCTAACTTTAATTTTCCACTAGGATAAAATTCTTTCTTTACTTCCGCGTAAGACTGAACTGTCCAAAACATTACAACTGCTAAAACTAAAGATATTCTCTTAAGCATATTCACTCCTAAAAAAAGTGTTTGTTGATCTTTATCATTATTAACTTGCGTTTCTTTTTTTGGGAAGATTATTCCAAATTTCATTTCCTAATTGACCACTTGGAGAATATTCTTTTTTTATTAAGCAGAAGCAAAGGATGGGTTAATTAATATTGTGTCAAGCAGGAGTACAATTAAAGATATGCTTGCACTTATAGATGTTCTCTGGACTTCAACAAAATTACAGTTATCAGAATGAAATTGGAAGAGCTTCATAATTTCTGCTCCTATGAGGATTAATTCATAATGATAGCATATTAAAGGTTGGCGGGGAAAGAGTGTTGGAAGCGCAAAGAGTTGAATATTAAAACTTATACATGCTTGCTTTAAATTTGCGTTTCATTAATGGTTTATGTTTCCGAAACTCCTGTCATTAGCAACCGCTTTGTCAACATTACCGAAAACTGCTTGTATATTTTTAACTGGATTGGCATTTCAAAATTATCTATCGTTGTTACATTGCTCTTTACAACATAGCACTCACTGCCTGCAATTATATGATTTTTTCTTGTCCCTTTGGTGATAACGGACATTTCACCAAAACATTCACCGGAATTTATTGTTATAAGTTTCTGTTCTTCGGCAGAATTTGTCTTGCTGATTACGTTGACATGTCCTTTTACGACAACATAAAAAGACAAATCTTTTTCATTCGCTTTGATTATATATTGGTACATCTGAAAATGTAATAAGTCGCTGCAGTTTATGATTTTATCAAGTTCCGATTCATCGAAAATATTGAAAAATTTCGTTGATTTCAGGAGAGATGTCCACTGCTCTTTGCTTAGATTTTTCATGGTTTGGAATTTGGCAATTCAGAAACTATTTTCGAAATATCGTCTTCAAAAAATTAACAGAGTTGAATTGAGTTGTAAAGCGAAAATGGGGGGGCTATGGAACCATTGCTGCATATTTACACTCCTGATCCTTACTCACCTTTGATATGTTTCATAAATTTTTTCAATAATCACGTTTCCCTGTAAAGGTTTTTGTAAGTAATCACAACGGTTCTGGCTGCAAAAATCGCTAATTTGCTGATCAATCGCTCCTGTCAACAGGATAAATTTTTTCAGGTATGCGGGTTTGTTGTTTTTTAGCCATTCTCCAAATTCTAAACCGCTGCACACCGGCATTCTTGCATCAGATAGAATCACATCTACTTCTTCTCCTTTAAGAATTTCAATGGCTTTCTTTCCATTTTCCGCGAGGAAAACCCGAGAAGCTCTTTTTGTTAATAGTTTCTTAAGCCAATCACGAATAACTTCTTCATCATCAACTACAAGTATCCTAATATTTTCAGGAAGGATTTTTTTAACTTTTTCTTCTTTAGTTCCCGTTGTTATTTTATCTGATACAGGAAGGCAGATTATAAATCTAACTCCTGAGTCTTTTATGTTCTCCACCCGTATGCTGCCACCATGCTCTTTTAGAATTCCAAAAGACACATAAAGACCGAGACCGGTTCCTTTACCAACCTTTTTTGTGGTAAAAAATGCATCGAATATTTTTTCAAGCATATCCTCAGGAATCGGTGGACCATCGTTTTCAATAATAATTTTAATTTCATTATCTTTACTCACGGTTTTAATTTTAATCTCTCCCTTAATATTTGCTTCTGTCATGGAGTGAAAAGCATTTTGCAAAACATTCATGAAGACTTGTTGAATCTGGTTGCCATCAACAAATACAGAAGGAAGGTTTTCAGCAAAATCTTTAATAACCTCAACATTTCCTGTTTTAAAATGGTACTCCTCCAAAATTAAAGTGCTTTCTAAAATATCGTTAATATTTACTGCAAGCTTTCCTTCTTTATTTTCTCTGGAAAACTTAAGAAGGTTTTTTACAATTTTGGCAGCCCGCTCTGATTGGGTCGCAATTCTATCCAAATTCTTCCTGACATCATTGGATAAGTTTTTATCATCCATAAGGACTTCCGAAAAACCCAATACAGCGGTAAGGGGGTTATTAAGTTCATGGGCCACACCGGAAATAAACGTTCCAATCGAAGACAGTTTTTCTGATTGAAATAGCTGCTGCTGCAGTTTCTTTTCCCGGGTTACATCTTCCTTTATTGCGACAAAATTTCCAATATTGCCTTCATTGTCGAAAACCGGTGAGATAGACATTCTTTCGGTGTACTTTTCACCGGATTTTTTTTTATTAACAAGTTCCCCTTGCCATATTTCACCGGATTTAATTGTGTCCCACATACTCTTATAGAAAGCCCTGTCATAAAGACCGGACTTAACTATCCTTTGATTTTCTCCCAAAACTTCAGATTTACTATACTCCGTAATTTTCTCAAAGGCAGGGTTAACATATTCTATGGTCCCTTCGAAATCTGTAATAACGACGCTTTCTACCGAGTGTTCTATTGCATTGGTCAGCTTCCTTAGGTCTTTCTCCGCCTCCCTGCGGGCGGTTGTGTCTACGGATACGACTATGATGTATTCAGTTAGACCTTCGTCATCATTGACTGGTACAAGAGTGGAATGAAACCATAATTTGTTTCCCTCTACATCAACCACAGGAGCTTCCTGTGTGATAATTTCACCTGTTTCTTTAGCTTTTTCCAAATTCTTAATCATGAGATTTCGAAACGACTCAGGGTAAAAATCAAAAGGGTATGGTTTCCCATAAAGTTGTGAGACATCGTCAATTTTAAGACCTTTTACACCTGCGGCACTCATATATTGCAGATTAAAGTCAAGATCCACTATTTTAGTGCAAACAGGCGAGCACTCAAGCCAGACACGACTTCTTTTCTCAGAGTCCTTTAATTTAAGCTCAACCTTCTTGCGATCAGTAATGTCCTGCACCAACGCAACAAAGTAATCCACAGAGCCGTCGGGTTTGCGGAGTGCTTTCGCGGAGATCTCCGCGTGAAAAATACTGCCATCCTTATGGATGAAGCGTTTCTCCATGGAATATCCATCTATCTCCTTTTTTAGCACTCGATTGAACTGTGCCAGATCGGGTTCCAGGTCTTCAGGATAGGTCAACTCTGTCCAGGTGAGTTTGGAAAATTCCACGCGAGAATAGCCGAACATATCACAAAGAACGTCGTTGAAATCAATCCACCCTTTTTCCAGTGATGTCATTGCCATACCTATCAGACCCAGTTCGAAGTACTTCCTGGATCGTTCTTCACTTTTCTTTAGCTTCTCCTCTTCCCGTTTGCGCTCGGTTAGTCGTCCAAGTTGAAAAGCGAGGTTGGAGAAAACTTCCAATATAGACTCATCGGCTTCAACAACCTCATCAGAAAAGAATTCCAGCACTCCTGTAACCTCTTTTCCCTCCAATATCGGGATGGCAAATCCAGCTTTGACATTAATTTCTTTTGAAAATTTTGCCCTTGGAAAATTCGGGTCCTTTGTCACATCTTTAATCCATGCAGGTTTTCCAGTTGCCAGTACCCGCCCCGGCAACCCAACTCCCGGGTCGAAAGGAGTGACTTCGGTGATTTCCCTGAAGGCATCAAATCGCTCCGTGTTTTTAATGTGCCAGATTTTCGAAGGAACCAGGATTCCTCTGGAATCAACTATATATGAATGACCCACTGGCCAACCCATAGAATCACAGACTTTGTCGAGACAAGCTTGTATTGCATCCTCGGCAGTTGAAGTTTCATTAGCAATAATAGTTACGTCTTGCAACAATTGCAAAAGCTGTGTTTTATTTTGTAGCGCCTCCTCGGCCCTCTTACGCTCGGTCACCCGTCCAAGTTGAACAGCAAGTTTAGATAAAGCTTCCAAAATGAACCCATCAGGTTCTATCGCCTTCTCAGAAAAGAATTCCAGCACTCCCGTAACCTCCTTACCCTCCAGCACTGGAAAGGCAACCCCTCCCTCCAGCATCGGAAAGGCAATCCCGGCTTTAACATTAATCTCTTTTGCTAGTTTTGCCCTTGGAAAATTCGGGTCCTTTGTTACATCTTTAATCCATGCCGGTTTTCCAGTTGCCAGTACGCGCCCGGGCAATCCAATTCCTATATCGAATGAAGTAACTTCAGTTACATTTCGGAAAGTGTCTAATCGCTCCTCATTTTCAATGTGCCAGATTGTTGAAGGATTTAGCTTTCCCCTGGAATCAAGCATATAAGAATGTCCCACCGGCCAACCCATAAAATTACAGACTTTATCAAGACAAACTTGTATTGCTTCCTCGACACTCGAGGCTTCATTAGAAGTAACAGCTATTTCTTGCAACAATTGCAAAAGCTGTGTTTTATTAAGTAGGGCCTCCTCGGCCTTCTTACGCTCGGTGATGTCAACAAAAATAACCGCAAGCTGATTCTCCTGTGGTCTATAGACGTTCACTGAAAACCATTTACTTAAAGCTTCAGACTTTTGCTCAAACCTGGTCCCTTCTCCTGTAAGAGCGACTTTTCTGTACACGTTTTTTAAGTAGGCGGAATCGCTTATAATTCCAAACAATACTTCGGTAACTTTTTTCCCAATAATCTCAGAACGTTTAAGACCTGTCATGGATTCAAAGATGTCGTTTACTTCAAGAAAAATGTAATCGATAGGCTTGTCATCTTCATTCAGAACGATCTCATGGAGTGCAAAACCATTCAGCATATTAGTAAAAAGCTTTTGGTACCGCTCTTCACTTTCATGTAATGCAAACTTCTGTTTCTTCAGGCTTTCTCTCAGACCTCTAAGGTATTTGCTTTCAAGCATCCCCTTGACAATATCGCTTTGGGTTACAATTCCAATGGTTTTTTTATTGTTGTCATGCACTATCAACCTTCTATGTTTCTTTTGGCTCATCAATCCCAATGCTTCAGGCATAGACATATTTGAATTAATCATATGGATAGGAGAAGACATCCAATTGTTCACTCTCTCTGCTGAAACATCTACCCTGCTTAGGAAAACTCTCGCGATATCCCGCTCGGTAATTATGCCAAAGGGCTTAGAATCATCTTCAATAATGATGCAACTTATGGAATTCTCTGTCATTTTTCTGGAAATTTCATGAATGGTATCGTCAGGTTTTGAGGTAACGATATTCCTTGTCATTATTTCAAAAACCGATCGATTATCGGTTAATATAGCTCCAAGCTCATCAATGATATCTGTAAGAGAAACAACTCCTTCAATGGTTCCCTGTTCATTCGTAACGATAAGGTGGCGGATTTTACCCTCTCTCAGCACAGCGTATCCATTAAGAAGATCCAGGCCTGATGCAACTGTAATAACCGGAGAACTCATTACCTCAGTCAGTTTCATTTTTGTTATATTCTTGGTACCACTGGCTATTGTCACTACATCTCGTTCAGTCAAGATGCCAACCGGTTTATTGTTCTCCACAACGAGCACGCAACTGATTTTCTTTTCGCTTAGAATTGATAATGCTTCAGAAAGAGGTGTTTCAGGGGTAACTGAAATAACATCAGGACTTAAAATGCTCTTAAGTTTTATGCTATCCATTTGAGTATCCGTAACGTGATGGGCAAAGTATTATTACGCACACTTATTAAGCAATTTTTCCCTTTTAGAATAATCTTAAACTATTTGGGATAAAATATGCCTATGGAACAACTTCATGGTTTTGCTTCTAAAAGCATTATAATAGCATATTACTGGTTAGCAGGAAAATGGTATTTAATTAGAATGAAGAGTAGTGGTTGGAAAATATAGCGAATAAAAGAGGGCAAGTACCCTGTGGTTTACGTCTTCTATTAAAAAAACGGAATTAATGCAAAAGTTGAAGAATCTTCTGTTCAATATAGGGAATGATAGCTAAAGGTAGATATCTTGCCAACTTGGAAAATTTGATAGCTTTCGCAAGGAAATAAAAAATCGCTGGTACGGGACTCAAATAAGGATAAAGCCAGGAATGACCTGTTAACAAGAGTCCACTATCGGTATAAGATAGGGAAAAGGCCGAAGGCCACACCGTGTGTCTTATTGTTATTGTGGCTAAATATTAATTTCTCCCCCGTATTTCCCGTTATTTCTCTGCTCAGTCTTGAATTAAAAAGAGAACGTTTTATATATATAACTATAATATGGTCTGCAAATTATGCTCAGATGGTTATAAATGGGAAATATCAAGTGAACGATATAAATTAAGAAACGAAAGAAAAGAGCAGGAAGAATGTAGAAAACATGCCGGTCTGAAATTACAGATAGGGCGCTTTAAGTTACCGGAAGGAGGTGCTTTATATGATATAGCCATCGGTTCATATTTTATAAGGTAACTATTTATAACCTATTTATATATTTTAAAGGAGGGCGAAAATATGAAAAGATCAGAATTTTTGATGGGTGGAAAGGATGTAGACAAATTAACAGCCGGTCAAGCAATGGAAAACAGGGTTAAATCTTGTCATTCAACCACTCCATGGCAATATATTGCGTCGGCGTTAGTGGATAGAGGCTATGGAAGTCTCCCGGTTGTCGACGATGATATGAATCTGATAGGAATAGTAAGTGAAGACGATCTGTTACAGGTTCTTTTAGAAAAGCGGAATGAAAAAGACATTAAAGCGGAAGATATGATGACAAAAAACCCAATGACTGTTAATGAAGAGACGCCTATCCTCGACGTTATAAAGATGTTGGAAGATCATAAATTGATAAGAGTGCCTGTGGTAAAAGAGTCTAAATTAGTCGGAATTTTAACACGACGAGACGTGCTTTTCTGTTATTTGCAGGGAACTCATAAACCGCCGCACGGGTTCGGGTCCTAAACTATATATAGTAATCACTGGTTCTTTCTTTGGTATCGATGACACTGGTTATATCTTTTTCATTAAACCGGGTATCTATACAAATACCCCATCGGTCAAATATAATAGAAAAAACCTTTTAATCAATCCACTTTCACCATATCTATCGTTGGCAGGAAGTCAGGCAGATTTCTGAAGCTACTTTCTCAATGTCCAATAATATTAACGAGTTCTTCTGCCTGCTCGAAGCTTTCTTCAACCAGTGCTTTCAACATCCCGGGTTCCAGGCCATATTTTTCTCGAGCTGCTTCTATAAGATGTTCAGCTCCAGGATTATCATTTGAATTTTTTATAAAACTTACGAGAAAAACCGCCGCAGGTCGTTCATGTTCACCATTTTCTTCGGGTTGATTGTGACCGCCAATCGCAGAAGCCAAACTTTCCGGCAATTTCCATTCCCAACACATCCAGGTGGCGACTTCGGCATGGTCCCAACCAAAAGTTTCTTTTTCCATTTCATGAAGACTTCTTTCCCCACTCTCCCAGCTTTTCAGAAATTTATCATAGGCTTCTGTTTTTCTTTTAACCAAGAAAGGTAATGCCATATCTTGCAAGAGTCCTGCTGTAAAGCTTTCCATGTTTTTTTGAGGATGCAAATGTTGTGATAATGCTTTTGCAATATACGCGCGTCGAGCGGAACCCTGCCAAAAAAGTTTTGGATTAAAACCTCCAACAGCATCATTTGGAAGGGTTTTACTTACTCCCATTGAAAGAACAAGACTTTCAAGAGAAGACATTCCCAGGAGGGAGATGGCTTGCGTGAGATTTTCAACTTTTTGTATTGGCGAAAAGGCAGCCGAGTTGACGGTCCTTAAGACCCGCACGGTCAAGCCCGGATCTTTAGCAAGAATTTGAGCGATGACATCGGAAGAAGCATTCGGGTCTCGAGTTTTTTCAAGAGTTTTTAAAACTACATCAGGAAAGGAGGGAAGATTATAGTCTCCGAGAACTTTTTTAAGCATTGTCTTCGGATCCGTTTTTCTCGAAACAAAGAATTGAAACATTTTAAATTCCTTTGAGCTTGGATAATGACCGCTCGACAAAAGTGTTTAGCGAACGCATTTCCCGCTGCTTGTGGCGCGGTTAGATTGCCACGAAGGTAGCTTCAATCTGATCTTCTTCCCATTTTTGTAGCAAAAAGACTCAGAAGACCTCCTAAACTACAATATCCAATGGTAACTTCAATCACTGAGAGGATTTCACCTAAAATTGTTGTTGGTGTAATATCTCCATAGCCGAGTGTTGTAATTGTAATAACGCTAAAATATAAAGGAGCGAAAAAACTATCCGCGTGGACACCCCAATCCATTGGAACAAAACTGTATAGAACAGCAAAAAGAAAGATAAATGATCCAACAAAAATGGCCCATCGAATGAAACTTCTCCCGCAATCCGAAGTAATCAACCAAATTTTATAGATAAATTCATGTGTTTTTGACTGGTTGCGAAATTCATCGAGGTAGTTCTGATCCATAATAAAACGGCGAATCAAGTAGGCCCCATGAAAATCAACATTACGGACATCAGCTCCTATCCAATTTGCTTTTTGGTAATCCTTGAGTCCCTTGAGAGAGGCTCCTTTTAGGTCTGCATTCCCAAAATCCGCGCCCTTAACTGAAGTGCCTGCAAATTCGCATTCTTCCAAATAAGCATGAATAAAAATAGCATTTGTGAGATTTGCATCACGAATACGAGTTCCATGAAGATTGGATGCTCGAAAATCGGATCCACTCAAGTTAGCTCGCGTTAAGGTAACTTGCTCTAAATGGGCTTCAAAAAAATTTGCTTCACTGAGATTAGCGGCGCCAAATCCGGAAAAGTTCGAGATAGCGCTGGTTAGATTTGCTCCGGAAAGATTTGCGCCCATAAATTCGCAATGTTCGATTTTTGCCAGGGAAAGATTAACTCCCGATAAATTTGCCTGAGAAAAATTAGATTCACCCAAAGAAGCCCCCGTTAAATCAGCCCCGGAGAAGTCAACTCCACTCAGATTTTCTTTTTCAAGTCGAATATAACGGAGATCCTTTGTGTCATTGCATTTTTTCTCTTTCTGCAGTTTTTGAAGGACAGCGTCACGCTTTGAGGTCCCTGAGGCATCTTTTTGGTCCCATCGGGAGGCAAGAAATTGTCCTTCGGAGGAGAGATTTTGGGATTCGGATAATTGAGCCATGTCACATCCTTTTGAAAACTTGTGATTTGAACGGATTTACAAAAACGACGTTATTTTATCCTGAAAACAACAAAGTTACAAGGGTGGATAATCTTGCCTGACATCCGATACCTGATTCCTGTATTTATTGTACCGTCTCTACACCAATAACTTTAAAGCCAACGTTTTCTATTTCTTTATTAAATTGTTCGTCATGGATTTCTTTATCAAGAGAAACGAGCGCCCTCTTTTCGTCAAGGTTTACATCAACATCACTTACTCCTTCAATTCCGGTTAAGACCTTCGTAACTCTCCCTACGCAATGCCCGCATGACATACCTTCAATGTTAATTTTCTTTTTCATGATCAACCTTCCTTTCCTAAAACTAGCAATTATTCATTTGTTATCGGTCATTTGTAAGAAAAATAGTTCTCCCATTGACTATTGATTACTGACCACTGAACTGTTCTGTGGCTCAAATTTTCTTAACCTTAAAGCATTTGTAACCACCGATATTGAGCTAAAAGCCATGGCTGCGGCCGCGAAAATGGGGTTGATCAATGGCCCGCCAAAAATAAAAAGCAAGCCTGCCGCTACCGGAATCCCTGCTGTGTTGTAGGCAAAAGCCCAGAAAAGGTTTTGTTTAATAACTCTAATGGTATTTTTACTAAGCTGTATAGCTGTTACCACATCCATTAGATCGCTTTTCATTAACACGATGTCCGCTGATTCCATGGCAACGTCTGTGCCGGATCCGATGGCAATACCAACATCCGCCTGTGCCAGGGCAGGAGCGTCATTGACTCCATCCCCCACCATTCCCACCTTTTTATTCTGTGCCTGCAATTTTTTTACTTCCTTTGCTTTATCGCCCGGTAAAACTTCAGCAAGCACAATATCAATATTAACTGTTCTTGCAATTGCCTCTGCCGTGGCTTTGTTATCACCGGTAATCATAGCTACTTCTATTCCCATGCCATGAAGTTGTCGGATAGCTTCAGCGCTACTTTCCTTAACCACATCCGCAACGGCCACCAGTCCTTCTAATTTTCCTTCTGCCGCTAAATAGATAGGTGTCTTTCCCTGGGAGGCAAGTTGGCCTGCTTCTTTCTTCAAAGTTACCTCTATTTCTTTTTCATCCATTAATTTAAGATTCCCTAAGAGCATCTTCTTTCCTTCAATATCACCCTCAATCCCTCTACCCGGCAATGCCTGGAAATTGGAAATTTCAGATAGAGCAAGGTTTCTTTCTTCAGCACCTTGAATGATGGCCTCTCCCAAAGGATGCTCCGATGGTTTTTCCGCCGAAGCGGCCCAGCGCAGGATGTCATCTTCTTTATATTTTCCTGCTGACACAATATCTGTTACTTTCGGTTTCCCTTCTGTAATGGTCCCGGTTTTATCGAATACAATAGTATTTAACTTGTGAGCTATTTCGAGCGACTCTCCTCCTTTGATCAAGACACCCTGTTCAGCGCCCCTTCCTGTCCCAACCATGATCGCCGTAGGTGTGGCAAGACCCAAAGCACATGGGCAGGCTATAATAAGTACAGAGATAAAAATCGTTAACGCGAATACTGTAGACTGACCTGTGATAAACCATGCGGCTCCGGAAAGAATAGCGATGGCAATAACAATGGGAACAAAATAACCGGAGATTACATCCGCCAGTTTTGAGATAGGCGCTTTTGATCCCTGCGCGTCCTGCACCAGTTTGATAATTTGGGCCAGGGCAGTATCTTTGCCCACTCGTGTTGCTTTAAAACGTAACGACCCGTTTTTATTAATAGTCCCCCCTGTTACCTGATTACCAGGATTCTTTTCTACGGGAATAGATTCTCCGGTCAACATCGATTCATCAACAGAAGTGCTGCCGGCTATGACTTTACCATCTACCGGTATTTTCTCTCCCGGTTTCACGATAATCAGATCACCTGCTTCAACCTCTTCCACAGGGATAATAATTTCCTTGTCGTCCTGAATCACTAGAGCTGTTTTGGGCTGAAGTCCCATCATTTTTTTTATGGCCTCGGAGGTCTTTCCTTTGCTCATGGACTCCAGATATTTTCCTAATAGGATCAGGGCAATAATAACTCCCGCTGTTTCAAAGTAGAGGTTCTCCGCGTATTGAACATTCCCAGAGGAAATTTGCAGTGTCGCAAAAATGCCGTAAATAATTGCCGCTCCTGTTCCTATGGCAATAAGGGAATCCATATTAGGATGACCTTTAAGAAGTTTGGGGAAACCTATTGTATAAAATTTATACCCAGCACCCGCGATTGGAATGGTCAGCAGAAGTTGAATTACGGCAAAATTAAATGGGTTTTGTTCCGGCGAAATTAGCAAGGGAACGGGTAATCCGATCATATGTCCCATAGCTATATAAAGCAGGGGAAGTGAAAGAGTGATAGATGCTATTAATTTAGTTTGAAGAGTTCTGGTTTCTCTCTGACGGAATTCTCTTTCAATATCTTCAGTTTCTGTTTGCTCGACATTTAAGGGTTCATACCCTGCCTCAAGAATTGCTTTTTTAATTTCTGAAAGACGTGTAGCAGACGGATCGTATTCCACCGTTGCTTTTTCAGTTGCAAAGTTTACCGATGCTTTTGACACTCCCCTTAAAACAGTAACCGCCTTTTCAATTGCAGATACACAGGAAGCGCAGGTCATTCCCCTGACAGGAATAATAACCTTTTGTGATGCAATTTCTTTCTTCACCCCGTATCCCGCGTTTTCTACTACCTCGAATATATTTTCGATGCGAACTTCATTTGTAAAAGAGACGGTTAATTGCTCAGTGGCAAAATTAACACTTGATGAAATAACTCCCGGGACCTTTGCCACACTTCGCTCAATTGCTGAAGCACAGGACGCGCAAGTCATTCCGGTAATTCCAACAGTCTCTTTTTTGCTTTCCATATTTTATTCTCCATAAGAAAGTCTTGAAACACTTTAGCTAAAAGATTTGGATGAACAAAATCAAGAAATCCTGTCTATCTTGTTAATCCTGTCCAAAAAATAAATAAATTAAACAAGTTTATTGTAGAGCCATCAAACGACATAAATTAGGATAAATATAATTATAACACCTTCAATCATATGTTGCGCTCGCGAATTCCACTTTAACAACGGTAAGGTTGATGGTACCCCCTGGTCAACCAGTTCGAAGCTAAGGGTAAAGAAAGAGAAGCCGCTTTAATAAATCTTGACCTTGTGGTAAAATTTCAGAATTCCATTTGCTATAAAAAATGGTTATTTTAATAACGATAAAAAAAGACTTCAATCTAATTTATGGGAGGATATAGATGAATCAGTTTGATTTTAGCGCGGTACGTTGGGGATTAGTTCTTTCCATGTTAACTCTTTTGATGGGAGTTTACCTGGGGCTTCATTTTGGAAAAGATGAAGACGATATTAAAAAGTACTTGAAAGAAAAAGCAACGGCGTCCGCAGTATTTAAGGGAGATGAAAAAGAGATTGCGGCCGGGGCAAAAAATGGATGGAAATACTTAAAACGTTCCCATGAACATTTCCAGGGCCTGGGAGCTATTTCTATCGGCTTAATCCTTTTGCTATCGGCTACCTGGTTGAAGCCTGTCATTAAGACAGTTGTCTCCATTGGCACCGGGCTCGGCGCGTTTATCTATCCCCTTTTCTGGTATATAACGGCCTACAACGCTGCGGACATGGGAAAGCATGCCGCTAAAGAATCGTTGGCCTTGATGGCCCAGTTTGGGGCTGGAATTTATGCGCTCTCTTTTCTGGTTACTTTTGGAGCGATATTATCTTACGCAATATGGAGAGAAAACCTGCCTGAATTCCTTAATCCTTTGAAATAATAGGTTTTTTTAATAAATTAATGCTTAGTAAAATAAATACAATCGGTAGAGAATACACGCATATGTTTAATTCTAATACAAAGCTAAGAACCTTTATGCAAAGCGAAGCATCTCAAGCTAATAAATCTAAATTGTTTTTTGTTAATAAAAGAAGTGTATCTCCTTCAAATGTTGGTATTACAAATGGAGATTATAGTGATGGTACCAGGGTAATGAGGTTAGCGATGGATAGGACAGAGAGAACAGCCAGTTTGGATGTTGGGTTTAATGAATTCTTTGCTCAATCCCCTCATACAGTTGAGCGGTCTATTCGTGGGACAGCCCGTCATGAGTATGGCCATCATGTACAAAATATTTTGAAGTCTCCTGGGTGGGTGAAGTTTGTAAATTCTAAACCAGAAAGTTTTTGGAGGATGAATCTTTCAAATTATGGAACTAAAGATACCTTTGAAACCTTTGCTGAATCGTTCTCTGCGTTTACATCATCCCAATATAAGAAAGGGATGTTACCGAAAGATGTAGAAAAGTTTATGATTGATTTGGTCGGTACACCCAGAAGAAGACGGAGGGTTACACCAAGTCTTACTGGGGTAGCAAAGTTAACACCAAGACAAAGACGATTTGTAAAGCAATTTCAAAAAGACTTTGCCGATGTTCCTGCGGATGCGTTAGAATTGAAAGCTGGGTTTGATGAATTTTTAAGAAGTAAAAAGATTGGCACACCCGTAAGAGGTTTACGACGTTCTTTACTTACAATAAGAGATAATTTGATGAGTGGGTGGAGAAGTAGCTCCAGTCAAGGAGCAGCAAATATTATGAAAACTTTTACTGAAAAGAAACATGGGATTAAAACTTTATACGGTCAAGAATTTTTAAATTCTGATGTGGACAGGATTGCTTTGTTTGAGAGAAGTGTTAATAGAGCTTTTGAACTTAAAGCAAATGCTCTTGGTATAACTGTCAAGGAATATAAAAAACAAGTTAGTCGACTAATGGATTATATGCAAGCTAATACATCTGTGGTTTTGAAAAAACTTGGGAATAAAAAAATAACTTTGTATCGGGGAGTGAGGTTGGATTATTTTGTAAAGCGTGGGATTAAAGAACCTTTGAAATTAAAAGGTAAGCTTTTAGAGACAAATTCTTTGAGTTCATGGTCAACCAGTAAAAACATAGCAAATGATTTTGGTAACTTCACTATGAAGATAGAAGTAGAGGTAGATGATGTATTTAATGCTGGTGTTATAGATGAGAATTTAATTCAAGGGGAAGCAGAGATGCTACTTCGAAGAAATAAAAAGGGATATAAGCTTTTAGATATCGGGCGTGATCTTTAGTATAATATATAAGAGGTAATATGGCTTTCACTAAAAAAACCAGAGAACTTTACGGCAAGGAATTATCCATAATCCAAAGGAGAAATCCTGACGTTGCTATAATAATGGATACGGAAGATGAAGATGCTAATTGGTTGAGAGTAAGAAGGAAGAGAAAAAAGAAAAAGAAAAGTAATTATATAGAGATGATTGATAAGAATATAGATGGTCATATTATAATAAAAGCACCACCAGTGTTTGTGCTTGGTTCATTTCAAGGTGTAAGAGAAACAATAATGAAATTGATTGAACAGGAAAAGTTTATAATAAGTAGTAGGGCAAGAAGAGAAGGAGTAACTGAGGACACAATACCAAAGTTTTGGAAAAAGTTTTTTGGTGTGAATATAAATCCAAGAGCAGTAATGGCAGCATTTCCAACTGAACGAATAATAAAAAGATTATTGTCAAAAAGGAATATATCAAATGTGAGGCAACAGTTTGTAGTACAAGGTAGAAACTTTTTACAATACACTGTAGAAGCAAAGGATAGTGAAGGTAATTCAATTGATCCGTTGTTAGAAAACAGAGTGGTGTTTGGTATGGAAAGAATATTCAAAGCACCAATGAATGGTAAAGCAAGAACAGTTGAGCATAATTACTTTGGGCTGATGGATGAATTTGAAGATAGTAATTTTGGTAAGGAAATTTTAACAAGGAATTTAAGGTTATACCAAAGGACAAAAATAAGGACAATAGAATTGAGAGCACAAGGCTTTGGTAGTTATGCTTGGGCAAGATATGGCTTTGAGATAAAGGATGATATCTTTCAGGATTTTAATAAGTTTAAATCAGTGTTATCTGATAGACTATTTGAAGCTGGTGCAGACAAGAATGATATACTTGCTTTTGTACCTAAAATAAAAACAATGCATGAGATAGCATCTGTAACATTTAATGATAGACGTATTGGTAAAGAAGTGTTGATGGATAAGACATGGAATGGGTTTCTTAATATGACAAATAAAAGACAGTTGTCATTATTAACATCATATGCAAATTCAACGGAGAGATAATGAAAGCAATAAGAGATGGTAGATATTTTGTAGAGATATGGGATCATTATCTTGGGAGTAGGTGGAGGGCTTGGGCTTTAGATAATGTACAGCTTAATTTAAAAGAGTCTTATGGCAATGTTCCTTCCTATGGTTTTTTAGAAATGAATAGGGACGTTTCAAATATAAACATAGGGGATTTTAAAAAACTTTCTGACACAATAAAACATTGGGAAAGATTTGCTAAGATTAATGGCATTACAAATTATAAATATGTTAAAGTAATTACTAATGATCATTGTTTATTTAAAGAGTGGAAAGAATTTGATTATTTGATTGATTATAAGGAGAAACAACGTAAAGCAAAAAATTGGAGGAGAAGAAAACGAATTGGTAGACGGAGAAGGAGATTACTATAATGGAATTTTTTCATTTAGATGAACAGTTAAGAAAGCAAGATGAGAAGATGCATGATCCTGATAATAAGAAGCATGAAATATTCTTGATTAATACTATCAAAAGGATTATGATTAAGAGTCGGAAGGTGGATAAAGAGTTGGTAGATAAGTTTTATAAATAGGAGCTAAACTTATGTTAGAAGAACCGAGATGTTACAGAAGACAATGTATAAATTTTATAGGGGCAAAGAATACTAAGAATGTAAAGGATAGACAAACTACCGTTGACGGTGTATTGTTAGTATGTAAAGCTTTTAGTATAGCTGACGGTGGAATTCCAAATGAAATAGCTTATGGAAAGAATTTACATTTGAAACCATTTCCAAAGGATAGCGGTATTCAATTCGAGAAAGCGAAATCTGGTAGAGAGTTTGTAAATAGATGATGTAAAAACTTTGTAAAAACTTTGTAAAAAACATTTTTATTTTTAACATTTTATATTATAATTAATTAACAACAGGATTTTGGAGGAAAACCTCAAAGTCAAAAGGCAAGATTTGCCTAATGGTTTTGAGGTTTTTTATTGGGCTAAAATATAAGAGGTCACAATATGGAAAAAGGAATTAAAATGAAAAAGGATAGTAAGAAAGAAATAACTACTCCTGATATCGTATGTCATGCTGAATTAAAAACAATAAAGTCAGATAGTGATG
>DASCNB010000122.1:0-40118 GCA_036011265.1 Nitrospinota bacterium
ATTCTCTTAAATATTCAATATTCTCTCATCTTGCCGGGTTAGGTAAAGACATTCTTGCAGTTAAAGTAGATGGCATTACAAAAGAACTGTTGTTCTGGGGAGGACGCTTAGGAATGATTACTTTTGCAATTCCACCGTACTTTGGGGACAAAGGGAAAATTGAAGCAGAATTGGAAAACAAGTTTGTCGGCCTTGTCCGTGCGACTATTTCAAACTCTACAAAGGTAATTCAGGAAGGAGTTGCTTCAATAGTTTCAGAACCGGATAAATTTCTACAAGAACGGGAAAGCATTATATCGGCAATAGGTAAGAAGGCAAATGCCTTAAAAGAGGAATTGAAGAAAAATTCCAGTCCAGACATTATTCCTGACCCTTTTAACAGTGGTTTTTTCGCTTTTTTAAATGTAAAAGATGTTTCCGCTGAAAAACTGGCAGATCACCTGTTAAAAAAATATAAAATTGGCGTCATCCCTGTCGAAAAGAAAAAGGAAAATATTAACGGACTCAGAGTAACATTCAGTTCTCTTTCTGTTGAGGAAATTCCCCGCTTGGTCGCTGGGATTAATAATGCGGTAGCAGATTTGAAATGAAAATTTGATTACACTGATAATAAGTGATTACACTGATTAAATTGGAAGCAGAAATTTTTTTGACAGGATTAACAGGATAAACTTGATATATCGCAATGACACTGTCATTGCACTGCAAAAAAATCCAGTCCATCTTGTTGTCCTGTCTAATACTTTTTTAAAAAATAATAAAATGTCTCATTTAGTTCTTATTGGCGCCCAGTGGGGAGATGAAGGAAAAGGTAAGATCATCGACCACCTGGCTAAAGATTTTGATGTGGTGGCCCGGTACCAGGGTGGACATAATGCGGGGCACACTGTAAAAATCGGCGACAAAACCCGCTTCCTTCATTTTATCCCTTCAGGAATCTTTCGACCGGATAAAATATGTATTCTTGGCAATGGCATGGTTATTGACCCGGGAGAGCTGATAAAAGAAATTGACACGATTAAGGCTGATGGAATAGATGTTGCCGGAAGAATCCTGGTCAGTTCAAATGCCCACCTTATTATGCCTTACCATTATTTGCTTGATTCCTCCAAGGAGCAGGATTTAGGGGAAAAAAATATTGGGACCACAAAGCGGGGGATTGGCCCGGCTTACGCGGATAAAATGAGAAGAATAGGAATCCGTATCTGCGATCTTTATGAAAAAGAACGCTTAAGAAGTCTGATAGAAGAAAATTTGAAAGAAAAAAGGTTAACCCTAAAGGAACTTTATGGACTGGACTGCCCGGAGGCTGAAAAAATTGAAAATGAATATTTGGATTATGGAGAGAAAATTAAACCTTTTGTAACGGATACAACTTTAGCCGTTAGAAAATATTATGAAGAAGGAAAAAAATTCTTAGTTGAGGGCGCTCAGGGCTCCATGCTCGATATCGACCATGGTACCTATCCTTTCGTAACCTCATCCAGTCCCTGCATCGGAGGTGTGGGGACCGGTCTCGGTATATCTCCAGGAAAAATTAAAAAAGTTTTAGGAATAGCCAAGGCATACTGTACCAGGGTAGGTTCGGGTCCTTTTCCAACAGAGCTTTTTGATAAATTAGGGGACCAAATTCGAGAGCAGGGACAAGAATTTGGCACGACTACAGGCAGGCCACGACGTTGCGGATGGCTTGATATTGTCGCTCTACGTCATGCCATCTGGGTCAACGGGTTTACTTCTTTAGCTATTACAAAATTAGATGTCCTTGATGACTTAGACTCCCTGAATATTTGTGTTAGATATGAGAACAACGGCAATACAATAGAAGATTTTCCTACCAACCTGTCTCTCCTGGAAAATTGCAAGCCCGTATATGAAACTCTTCCCGGCTGGAAAACAAATATCTCCAGGATAAAAAATTATGAACAACTTCCATCGAGCACAAAAAACTACCTCGGCAAAATTGAAACTCTCGCTGGTACCCCAATTTCTCTCGTCTCCGTTGGCGCGGAAAGAGGAGAAACCCTGGTAAAATAGATAATCATTTTTAACGTTATAGCATATGATGTCTTTTTTATGGTCTTACCTCTTTTAGATTTTACCTATTTCCCCGCGTCCCTATGACTACTATAATCGAACTTCAAAACGTTTCATTTGCTTACAAGAAAAATGAGACAGAACATGAATCGCTCCTTCTTGAATCAGTAAACTTATCTATAGAAAAAAATTCTCTCGTATTTTTTGTTGGTGAGTCTGGTGCCGGAAAATCATCTTTATTAAGATTAATCAACGGGCTTGAATCTCCAATGTCAGGGGACATTTTCTTTCACGGGGAAAAATTAAGCGAGCTGGATATTTGCCTGTTGCGCCGGAAAATAAGTTTGCTTCAGCAGGTTCCCATAATGTTCCCTATGACAGTTGAAGAAAACCTAAACCTTTCTCCCGGAGCGGTAAAAATATCGTTGGATGAAAAAAAAGAGATTTTTAATGCGTTAGGGTTAAATGAAAGCAGTCTCGGAAAAATGGCAACAGAACTTTCTATCGGGCAGGCTCAAAGAGTGGCTTTCATTCGCTGCTTGATGAACCAGCCTGAAGCTATGCTGTTGGACGAACCCACTGCTTCTCTGGACAAAAAAAATAAAATGAAATTGTTTGAAACTATTTTGAAATACACAAAGGAAAATAAAATGACCGTTTTATGGGTCACCCACGATCCATCTTTAATTGAAGAGTACCCTTTTAAAAAATTTCTATTAAAAGATAAAGGAATTCATGAAATATAACTTAATTGAACCTACCCTGTTTGATATGTCATTCGTGGGAATTTTATTTTTCCTCATACTGGTCCTCTCTATTCGGGAAAGGGTAAACCTCGAAAAACAATTAATAATTGGCAGCTTAAGGACCATTTTTCAGCTAATAATGATCGGTTATATTATTGAATATGTATTCCATTTAAATCGTTGGTATATTGTTTTACTTGCGCTTTCGCTTATGGTCCTGGTTGCCACGCAAACTGCCACAGCGCGACAGAAGAAAAAAATTAAAGGCTTATTCGGTTTAATGGGTTTTTCTATATTTTTAGGAACATTAATAACTACTTTTATTGTAATCTTTGTGGTTTTAAAGATCGATCCCTGGTACAGACCGGTATATTTGCTGCCTCTGGCAGGAATGATTCTTGGCAACAGCATGAACAGCGCGGCTATTGCGGGAGAACGTTTTTATTCCGAGCTGCAGTCCAGGCTGCAACAGGTGGAGACACTGTTAATTCTTGGCTATGATTTTAAATTCGCCTGTGCTAAAGCAAAAAGAGAAGCCGTAAAAGCGGCAATGATTCCAACGCTAAATTCGATGATGACGGTTGGGTTAGTGGCCCTGCCGGGAATGATGACAGGTCAAATTTTAGCCGGGGCAAACCCGGTTGTTGCCACAAAATACCAAATCATTGTTATGCTGATGATTGCTTCTACAGTGACTGTCACGTCCATACTATTTGTCAATTTGTCAATGAGGCGTTATTTTTCAAAAGGGCAGCAAATAAAAATGTATCTATTTAAGAACGATTAAAGTTTTTTAAGCGCTGATGCTTTCTGTATAATAATCTTTATGAAAATTTCAAAAGTAGGTAGATACAAAATCATTGAAACATTAGGGCAGGGAGCCATGGGCCTTGTGTACAAGGGGCAGGATACTGCTATATCACGGATTGTTGCCATCAAAACAATCAAGCCGTAGGGGACTTCGTCAACACCCGCTGAAATCAAATCAATGATAGACCGTTTTTCTCACGAAGCCAAGATATCAGGGCAACTCTCTCATCCTAATATTACTACAATATATGATGTAGGAGAACATGAAGGAATCAACTATATTGTTATGGAATATGTTGACGGGACACCCCTGGAGGTGGTTATCGAAAAAGAAAAACCCTTTTCTCTTCAGGAAAAAATAAAGATTATTATCCTGACAGCAAGAGCTCTTCACTATGCCCATCAGCGAGGAGTTGTTCATAGAGATATTAAACCGGCAAATATCATGCTTCTTGATGATCTTCAGATTAAAATAATGGATTTTGGCATCGCCAAATTATCTTCAAAAGATGCCCTGTTCAAGACCCAGCCGGGACTCATCCTCGGGACGCCTTTTTATATGTCTCCTGAACATCTCTCCGGTGAGCCCTTGAACAGGCAAGCCGATGTTTATTCTCTCGGTGTTCTCTCTTATGAACTATTAAGCGGTAAGAGACCCTTTAATGCTGAAAGCCTTCCCGCTTTAATTAAGAGTATTGTCAGTGATCAACCGATGCCATTAAGTAAAATCAGCTCCCAGGTTTCAAATAAACTTGAAAAAATAATTTTTAAATCTCTTGAAAAAAACAAGGAACACCGATACCAGTCGGCAAGCGAATATGCGGATGATCTGGAACTTTTTCTGAATAAAGTAGAAATGAAGTCTAC
The DNA here is from genome assembly GCA_036011265.1 of Nitrospinota bacterium. Taxonomy (GTDB): domain Bacteria; phylum Nitrospinota; class Nitrospinia; order CAJXCL01; family CAJXCL01; genus CAJXCL01. The sequence continues at coordinate 4,461 of DASCNB010000122.1, forward strand.
CCAGAACATTCCTGCAGCGAAAGGTTATAACAAGGATAAAATCATTGGGTTTCTGAAAAAAAACTATGCCTTTTTCTCGGACTTTTCAGATGCTGAACTCCAGCATATTTTCAAAATCAGCAGTAAAAAAAATTACCCTAAAGGAGAGATCATTTTCAAAGAGGGCACTATCGGAAATGAAATGCACATCATCATATTAGGCGAGGTCATAATTACAAAGAAATTTCGCGAGAAGGAAAATACCCTATTAAACACTCTCAAAGTTGGAGATAGTTTCGGAGAAATGGCTATTGTGGATGAATCGCCGCGTTATGCTACCGCCATCGCAAATTCGAACTGCATCCTTGTCGCGATAAACGAAGTGATCCTCCGAAATTCCGAACCGAGGCTCTGTCTTAAACTATACAAAAACCTGTCGTCAGTCCTCTCTGAAAAACTAAAAAAGAGTTCTGTAACAATCAATGAATTGAAAACAAAGATTAAAAAATATGAAGGGGGGAGGGAATGATGTGGCCTGAAGAAAGAAGACTCATGCAAGATCAGCAAACCTGCCGGTTGATCCCCTTAACCTCATACTTAAATTCTTTGCCAGACTTTTATATATTTTTACCCCGATAGTTGGATTTTCTTTAACAATCCTTTCCATATTAATTTTTGTAAGAATTAGAAGCTCGGAAGGCTCAATGACTTCCACTGTTGCAGATCTCGCGTAGTCGTCTAAAAGAGACATCTCGCCCACGCACTGACCAAATCCATAAGTAGCTATTACAGATTTTGCATGTACCGACGCGAGCCGCACCTCGACGCTTCCCTCCACAATGAAAAAGAGATAATCACCAATTTCCCCCTCACCGAAAAGAATAGTGTCCTTCGGAACTGCTCGTAGACTTAGTTGTTTAGAAAAAAAGTACACCTCGTTATCATTAAAATCCTCAAAAAAGGAAATTTCTTTTATAATGTTCTCTATTCTATCAAATCCTGTCCCTTTCATATCTCCCCCTTTATAATCTATGACTCCAGTTTAAGGACCCGTTTGCGACAAAGTTATTTATTTAGAACCATTTTCTTTAGTGAGATCATAAATTCTATGAAGTCCTGTTATCCCTTTAAGTTCGAATAATCCAACCAATCGAGCTTTGAATCCTTCAATTTGTTCAGCTTCTTCCACTACGTTTTCTGTTATAAAAACACGATTGACACTCGGCACTTCCTCTTTTTTAATACCATCTTCAACTTCGATAAGGTTTTCCGCCTTAACACCCTCCACCCTAAAAGTCATGTTTGTGGCGACACCAAGCCTGTCTCCTTTTGCATCAATCCTAGTCTCACCACAATTAATGGCAAATCGGAGATCTATCCTTTTTGATTCTTCAACCGTTTCATTGTATTTCCCGATTTTGTTTTTAAGGTCCGCTGCAAACTGGACGGCGTTTTTGATCTTTGGAAATGTGACTAAAAATCCATCTCCGGTACTTTTCATGAACTGAACTTTTTGTCGCCTGGCAATTGGATTAACGGCATCGGTCAGTATATTGGTCAGGTTGAGCGCAAATTCATCGCCATATTTATTGGCAATGTTTGTTGAATTACAAAGGTCAACAACAACAATAGCTTCGGACAGTATGCTGCCTTCTGAATGGTTCGCGCCAAAAACTTTCTTTACTTGAAGCTGTTCCGGAGTTTTATTATCTTTAGCCTCAAAAATCCTTCCCGTAATATTTTTTAATGCCTTGGTGGCTTCCGATCTAACTTCTTCATTATGGTCTTCCAGGGCATGCTTAATTTCCGGTATAATCTCCTCTTTAAATTTTAATGCACTTAAAGCCCTGATCGCTTCTATACGGACTCTTTTCTGATCATCACCAAGAAACTCAACAATAGGCCCGATAACCTCTTTACCTCCAATTTTTGCTAATGCGCCCGGAATTACCCATTTAATTTCTTCATCATTAATCAGTTTGGTCAGGGGCTTAATGGCTCTCGGGTCTTTCAGTCTTCCAAGCGCGCTTACCGTCTTTTCTCTTACCCACCAGTCTTTGTCATTCAAAAGTCCAATGAGGGGTTCTACGGCGGATGGGTCAGAAACTCTGTTAAAAAATTCTACGGCACAACGCCGGATATTCTCATCCGAATCATTCAACATTGCGATCAAAATACTTACGGTATTTTCTCCCTTGATTTCCGCTAAGGCTTCCATAGCAACATTCCTGACCCACCAGTCAGAATCCTTCATCGCCTTGACAAGGGCTTCTCCCGCTTTTGGATCTTTCATTTTATTAATTATTTCGATAGCGCAACGTCTAATATTGACATCCTTTTCCTGCATAAGCTCTAAAACCTGCGGAATAACTTGTGAATCGCCTATTTCATAAATGCAATCCACTGCTTTCTGACGAATCATTAAATCTTCATCTTTTAAAAGGACAAGAACAGATGGAGCTATTTTTTTATCACCGATTTCCATAAGCGCGTCGAGCGCGCTCTTTTTCATCTGCGGGTCTTTTTCTGACAGGATTTCCATCAAAGGTTCTACGCTTTTATTGCTTTTCATTTTACCAAGACTTTTAACCGCACGAACCCTTATCCTCCATTCCTTGGATTTTAACGCGTTAATCAATAGCTTGACAGCTATGTCCCCGCCTGTTGCAGCGAGGATGTTAATAACATTCAATTTGACATCAGCCCCACCCCTATTAAAAAGGGAGACCAGGTCTAAAACACATGACTGGGTTTTAATTTCACACAGCAGTTCTGTAGAACTTATCTTGAGATAGGAATTCGGACTTTCCAGATTTTCTATCAATTTTTTCACAATTTTACTATTTGCTTTCAAAAGGACTAACTTTTTTGCCGCACCTCTTACCGCATCATATTTGTCCCCTGTTAGAGCAAGAAGATCATCTGCTAAAGATTCATCGTAGAGTTCTTCAAGCAGGGCGGAACCGTGTATAGCAGTTAGTTGCTTGTTTCTAAACGCTTCACTTACATAGGGAAAGGCGGCTTTTCCGATTTCGGATATTTGAGAGATTAATTCGGAACGCGAATCCTCCGAACCTGCCAGGGAAAGTTGCGAAAGGAGCTTCTTTATCTTGTAGCCTTTAAACATAGGGATTCCATTTAGTTTTCTCAATTCAAGCACAACCGAATCTAAAAGTCAATTCGTATTTTTTGTTTAAAAACAATCAATTACAAATAAAAAAATTTGAGTTTAGCACCGAGCTTTGATACAGTTTTAACAATAAAATAAATATTAGTTTTTAAGACAAAATATGACAGATTTAATCAAAATTAGTTGCCCAAAATGTCAGACAAAATATAATATTTCTCCAAGCAAATTTCCAAAGCAAGGCAGCATAAAGTTGAATTGTAAAAAATGCGGTACTTCCTTTAATTTTGCTGTACCGGATGAGTCAAAGAATAAAGCCGTGGAAGATATCGAATCTTCAGAAAACACTGATCATACTGAAATAGCAAGTAGAACTATAATAGGCCATGCCCTTTCAGGTTCAGGAGGCATTGCAACGAAATCTTCGCCGAAAGACTGTAAAATCACATTAACCTATAAAATTAATAATGAAGAGATAGAAAAGGTTATAGACAGCCGTTTGACCATTATCGGACGGACCGAAGGGGATATCAAAATAAGCGATCCTTTAATGTCAAGAAAACACGCAAGCATTGAAATCAAAAGTCCTACCATGGTGGAACTGAGAGACCTGGCCAGCACCAATGGGATACTTCATAACAATATGAAGGTTAACTCTGTACTCCTTCAGAGCGGTGATGAAATAAAACTCGGCTCAACAGTGATTCATTTCAGCAGTGAGATCAAATTTACTTAAAAGATTATATCTTTTATCTCCGACAAACGTATCTTTCAAAGTTAACCTTACAACTTCGCTATTTTTCTCAGAATTATTTTGCAACTAAATTCTTCCTGATTTATCCGGTTAGAAAGTTGTAAAGCACCTATCATTCCAAAGTGCGCCTTGTCATTCCTTCACTTCTTTCAAGGACAAGTCTGAGTGCCTCGCATGTTATTCTGAGCCCTTCACTTGTCATTCTGAGCACATTCGTTTCGCTCAGTGTAAACTCCGCGAAGAATCTCTTTCTTCCACGCTCAGAGCTTGTCCTGAACTTGATGAAGGAAGGGGAAGCAGAAAGCCACGTTTAACAAGGTTTTCTGAGGAGTGTTCAAAAAAGAATTTAAGCCATTATAGCAATGATATCATCCAACCCAAATGGCCTGTTACCCAATTGCGGCTTCCATTAAAAGATAATTTAAGTTAATATATCTTCCAAAAGAACTTTCCTGGCAAAAAAATGGTCTCAGAAGATGATAATAAGAAAGGGGATTTGGAAAAACCTGATTTAGAAAAGTTGTTAGATGAGCGTGCCAGATTAGACGATCTTCTTAAACAAAAATTTATTAAACAAATCTCTGTGATGTTTACAGACATGAAGGATTCCACTGCTCTTGCCGAGTCTGAAGGTGATATAGCTATCCGTTTTTTAATCAAACGTCAAAACGATATTCTCTTTCCCATCATTGAAAAAAATGATGGTGTGATGATAAAAACGATGGGTGACGGGACACTATCTTATTTTAAAGATGCCCAGAAGTCACTGAGAGCGGCAATTGAAATTCAAAAAATTATTAACGAGATTAATATTAAAATGAAAGACAGCATTCCTATTCATATCAGGATAGGATTACATACCGGCTCAGGGATTGTTGAGCAAAACGATATTTTTGGTGATGTTGTAAATGTTGCTTCCAGATTTGAAGCACTGGCAAAACCTGGAGAGATATATCTTTCCGAAGATACTTATAATTCTCTTTCAAATAAAGATGAGATTCTTTGCCGTTTCATCAAGAAAACCCATTTAAAGGGAAAAAAAGAAGCCTTTAAAATTTTTAAAGCTTTCTGGAATGAAAATGAAATTGAAGAAGAGTTGCGCCGGACAGGACCCCATCTTGAGATAAGAATAAAAGATGAGTTAACGCAAACAGTTCCATTGGTTAAAGAAAGCTTACTTATAGGACGTTCTCATGAATGTGATATTGTACTGGATGAGCCATATATTTCACGGCAGCATGCAAGAATTTACTTTGAAAATAATACTTATTTTATTGAAGACCTGAAAAGCGAAATGGGTGTAACTGTAAATATTAAGGAAATATCCGCTAAACGAGCATTAAAAAACGAAGATGAAATAGTGCTTGGCTATATTACCATAACATTTCTGGACCCTCCACCAGTAGAAGAACCGGAACAGCCTTCTGAAGTGACCACAATTCTTCCGGGAAAAACGGAAGCCACTACTGCACTTTCCTCTTCGCGCAAATATAAATTGGTCCTTCTTTCAGATAAGAAAAAATCGAGTGAGCATATGATAACTACCAGGGGTTTGATAATCGGACGACTTAAGAAAAATGATGTATGCCTGGCGGATAAGTCAGTTTCCCGTCAGCACGCGCGGATATGGTGTAAAAAGAGTAAGGTTTATATTGAAGATCTCGGGAGTAGAAACGGAACTTTTGTAGATGGGAAAAAAATTATTAAAAAGCTCGTCGGAGTGAAACAGAAAATACGAATTTGTTCCTGCCATTTATATGTAACAGAAGCGTCAAAATAATTGATTCCGCCATATTTACCTGCTGAAGAAAAATAGAGCGATTCCCGCCGCAATAAGAAAAAGAATTATCCAAACTATCAGGTTCATCCGGAAAGGAGTTTTCTCTTTTTTCTCATCTGCTTCCTCTTGCTGCAGGACAGAGTCTATATTATCGATTATCATATCAAGGTTTTCATAACGGTTCGCCGGTTCAATGGATGTCATTTTAGAAACTATCATTTGAATTTTTAGCGGAAGTTGTCTGAATTTACCGGCAGGGACCAATCTCCCTTTCTGCCAGTCCGGGGCCAAGCCGGTAAGCATTTGATAGAATATTACGCCAGCCGCGAAAATATCCAGCGAGTAAGAATTTGCTTCACCGGGGGGATGATACCAGTTGACCTTGTTCTTGTCGGATGAATAATGTTCCTCCAATCCGAAATCAGTGATTTTGGCTTCACCTGTTTCAGTAATCAGGATATTGGACGGGCGGATATTACCGTGGACAACTCTATTTTTATGAGCATAAGAAAGTCCCTGACATATACCCTTGAACATCTTCAGTGTCTCATTCGCGGGGTGATCTCTGATCAACCTGTCTTTCAAACTCCCACCGCTGGCATATTCTATTACAATTATAAAAAGGTCTTTATTCCCTGATACACCATAAATACTAATGATGTTTTCATGTTCCAGTTTGCTGAGAATTTTTGCTCCGACAAATCCGTCTGCTTGATTTATGATCTTTTTTATTATCATCAACTTTTTGGTTTCCTTCTTTTCAAAAAGATAGACCCCGCCAAAATCATCTTCTTTGATAATATCGAGAAGTGAAAATTTATCTTTCAAATTCGCGATTTCATGGAGCGCCTGGTCTTTTTGAGTTTTTTGGATGTGAGCTCCCTGGAGAATCTCAAGGAGATGATCTTTTAAATCATCAGCTAATTTGAATCGGTCTTCGGGCTTTGTCTCAAGACACTTAAGCATGGCAGTTTCAAGTTGCCTGGGTATATTTGAATCGATTTCAGAAGGGCGTTTGAAGTGGCCAAGAGGTTTTGTGCCGGTAAACATCTCATACATCACAACTCCAAGAGAGTAGATATCTGATGCCGAAGTCACAGTCCTCGCGTTTACTTTCTGTTCCGGGGACATGTAAGCGATCGTTCCCATCATTGCGCCGTCGTTTGTGAGTTGTTGCTCCTCATTACTCTTATCCAATAGCTGGGCAATTCCGAAATCAGATACCAGGGCGTCTCCTTCGGCATTAATCAAAATATTCGCCGGTTTAATGTCCCTGTGAATAATTCCATTTTTATGAGCAAAAGAGAGGGCTTTACATACCTGAATAATCAGATCAATCTTCTTATTCGAGTTGTAAATTCCTTCTTTAATAACCTTTGAGAGATCGCTGCCTTTCACAAAATCCATAATAAAATAGTACCTCCCATTTACAACTCCACGATCTATAATATGGATTATATTAGGGTGAGCGAGACGGGCAATAATCAGGGCTTCCCGATTAAAACGCTCTACTATTTCTTTGCTTTCAGTCAGCTTTTTGGACAGGATTTTAATCGCAACCGACCGGTTAAGAGATATCTGGCGCCCCTTGTAAACGGTCGCCATGCCTCCTGCTCCTATCTTATCTAAAACTTCATAATTGCCGATTTTCTTCATATTAAAAAATAGTTTATCAGTATGATTTTTTTAATGTCAACTTATTATAAGATTCTGGCTACGGATTTGATCGACTTATGATATTATAGCTCATTTAAAATAAAATCGTCTCAATAATATACTTTCCAGCTTGTCCTCTAATAAAATTCTTAGTAAAAAACTCCGTGCTTCCGGACAGGGTATCCAGGGTTGTTTTTTTAATGAATAAAAATCAAACATTTAATGTAGCCTCTTATTTACCCCTCATGGCAGAAAAAATGCCCGCAAAAACGGCAGTGGTTTCAGCAGGAGACGACGAATTAACTCATCTCACTTTTTCTCAACTCAACGAAGAAAGCAGCCTCTATGCTTCCGGACTGCAAAAAATAGGTGTCAAAAAAGGTCAGCGAGTGCTGTTAATGGTGAAACCGGGCCCTCAGTTTATAGCTCTTACTTTTGCCCTCTTCAGGATGGGCGCGATACCGATCCTGATCGACACGGGAATGGGTATATCAAACCTTTTGGAATGCATTAAAAAGGTGAAACCTGACGCATTGATAACCATACCGATAGTACATTTTATCAAAACTTTTAGACGAAAATTTTTTTCCTCAATCAAATGCTCTGTTACTGTTGGCAGAAAGTTTTTTTGGGAAGGAACTACTCTAAAAACAGTTCGAGAAAAGGGGATAAGTGATTTCCCTCCTATTGAAACTAAAAAAGACGATCCGGCAGCAATCCTTTTCACTTCAGGCAGTACCGGAATTCCCAAGGGTGTTCTTTACGAGCACGGTATGTTCATGGCCCAGGTAGAACATATCAAATCTCACTACGGTATTTGCGAAAAAGACGTGGATATGCCTGCTTTTCCCCTCTTTGCCCTGTTCAGCGCTGCTATCGGTATGACATGCGTTATCCCCGACATGGATCCCACAAAACCGGCCAAGGTAAACCCAAAAAAAATTGTTTCGGCTATAGAAAAATATGAAGTAACGACTTCCTTTGGTTCACCGGCAATCTGGGACAGGGTGGGAGAATATTGTATCAAATACGACCTTCGCCTTCCTTCTATAAAACGTATTCTTATGGCAGGGGCCCCGGTCCCGGAATATGTCCTGAAGAGATTTAAGAACATTCTTTCGGATAACGCGGATACTTTTACCCCTTACGGTGCGACAGAGGCGCTTCCAATTGCTTCGATAAGCGGGTCGGAAAGACTGAAAACAGAAACTAAAAGCCAAACAGGAGCGGGAACATCCGTGGGAAAGGTTCTTCCGGGTATAACCATTAAAATTATAAAAATAACAGACGACCCCATCCCCGAATGGAATGACAGCCTTCTACTCAAAAAAGGTGAAAAAGGAGAGATAGTTGTTAAAGGGGATAGTGTTACCCGTGAATATTTCCGTATGAAAGAACAGACTGCCCTCGCTAAAATTTTAGATGGCGGTACCGTATGGCACAGGATGGGAGACATTGGCTATTTTGACGAAAGCAACCAACTCTGGTTTTGCGGCAGAAAAGATCAACGGGTCATTACAAAAAACAAAACTTTGCTAACAATTCCTTGTGAAGCTATATTTAACCGACATCCCGCCGTCTTTCGATCCGCGCTTGTTGGGATTGGGCCAAAAAATAATCAACGGCCAATTATCATTATCGAACTCAAAAAAGGGAAAACGGACCGGTCCTTGTCTCAAAACCAGATTGTAAAAGAACTGCTCGATACCGGCCAAAAATTCGAGCATACAAGAGAAATAACTGACGTGCTTTTTTACCAATCTTTTCCTGTTGATATCCGTCATAACGTAAAAATTCGCAGAGAAAAACTGGCAGAGTGGGCAGAAAAACAGAAGACAGGGGGCAGTAGGCAGTGAGCAGATTACTTGAGGGGAATGCGATCGTTTTTAAAAATACAATTGTATATACAATATAAATATTATATCATTAAGTGATGAGAGAGATTAAATGGGATCTTTCCAAAAACGAACAACTTAAATCTGAACGGGGAACATCATTTGAAGATTTATTAAACAAAGGGAAATTAATTTCCGTAAAGAAACACCCTAAAAAGAAAAATCAAAATATTATACTTTTTGAGCTTAACAAATATATTTGGATAGTTCCTTATGTTAAAGAGAAAAATGGGGATGTATTTCTAAAAACTCTTTATCCTTCACGAAAATACACCAGGATTATTAAAGGAGAAAAAGTATGAAAAAGAAAATTATACTTACAAACGAAGAAAAAGAAATAGAAAAATCATTAATTAGTGGTGAATTTGTAGATATCAGCCAGGAAGAATTTAAAGATATTGCCAAATCTATTAAAGCAAGACAGAAAGACTCGGTTTTAAACATTAGGATCAATAATGAAGACCTAAAGAAAATAAAGAAAAAATCTACTAAATTAGGAGTAAAGTATCAAAGTTTTATTTCAGAACTTTTGCATAGAGTAGCTCATTCATAAAATACATTTTCACTCTTACCACGATACAAAACTTGACGCAGAGCTAAGCTCAGCTTTGCCGGAATCACAATTTTATCACGATGATAAAATTGGACGGTTTCCGAAGGAAAGCCGCCCGAAGGGTTGAGGCCAGGGATGGCCGAAATCATCTTTTCCTTGATATCACTAAAAACATATATTATTCTTCATTAATATAACCTGTGCAAAGCATTCCTTTATCATTTTTATTTCTAAAAGTAATTTAACCGCTGTTTAGTCGCAGTTTGGTTTTCCCTTTTACTGCGACTTATGCAAGGCTTGGTTCTTGTTTTTTTAGGCACTGTTTGATCCTTCCTTTTGCAGCACATTATGCAGAGTACAGCGACTTAAGCAAAGCACTGAAACTTATGCAAGGCGATTAAAAGTTATTTTTCATTCTTCTTGGAATAACATACTTTCTTGCACGGCAAGTTTCACCATACTCGACATTTGAAACCGTTAAGAAAGAAGAGAGGGATAAAATTATATAATGGTTCCTTAATGGTATGGCGGGAGTCTTTATCTTTGGAGTTATAGCAATGTATATAAGGAGAATATTCCATTGAAATCGGGGGACACCATACCTTAGGGGGATAAAGTCCACGCCTTGCATAAGCCGCTGTAAAAGGAAGAACCAAACAGCGCCTAAACAGTGCCTAACCTTGACTGCATTAGAAACTTTTATACCACTTTCTCCGTGATATTTATTATTTAACTCCTTTATCTTTCTTTCCTAATTCTGCTATCCTATCTAAAATTCCAAACCCAGCTGTGCCGGAATCACGGGTCTGGGGTCGCGTCTTGATTAGTGATTATAAATTGGAAACGTTTAGCTAATAAATAAGAAGTAACAAAATAAAAAGATTTAATAGAATTAAATCTCTAATAAAGAAAAATGTAATTGCAATGCGGAATACACAAAACTTATAAATAACACAGAACAAAGAACTACATCAAATGAGTCACGATAAACTGGTCCCCATATTTTTGAATATTTTCATAGAATGTTTTTAGCTTATCCAGATGGGCTTCTTCTGATTTTAGAATTTCTTCAAGCAATAATCTACTGCCATGGTCCCCTTCGGTAAAGCAAGTTGAAATCCCGACGCCAAGCCTATCGACGGCCTCAATTTCGATATCGATATTTTGTTTCAACATATCCACAACCTCTTTTTGTGTCTCCTCCGGAACCATATGCTTTTCGTTATACACAGTCCCCTCAAGAAACAAAATTCGTTCAACAAGTTGCTCAGCATGCTTCATCTCATCAATGGCATCTTTTTTAAACATACCAGCTAATTTTTCATAACCCATCGACGAGCATTTGGTATGTTGATCCATGTATATACCAACGGCACCTATTTCAGCCCAATATACTTCGGATAAAACTTTTACAACCTTGGATACTTTTTTTTTCTTCCCTTTCATTAACGGCCTCCCTTTTCTCTTGTCTGTAATGATACTGTAATAATCCAACTGATTTTTTAAATCATACCATGATGGAAAAATAACGGCAATTCTTAATACGTAAGATATTTTCCAGTTGAAAAGAGATCAATAGGGCCCAAGTAAGGGGTCAATCTGCATGACTGCATAAAAAAGTTTATACTACTTTTCCCGCGATATTTATTATTTAACTCCTTTATCTTTCTTTCCTAAGGATGCTATTCTATCTACAATTCAAATCATCCTGGAATGGAATTAGGGTCACATCTCAACTATTGAGTTTTTAATAATATTATGTTCGATCTCTCTATTTACAAGTGCATAGAATGCGGATTGGAATGCAGGACCGGTTCAGAAAACATGATGGATATGGTCACTGAAGAAAGGTGTGGTGTGGATTACGGTTTCTGCAAAAATTGCGGAGCTCATACTGAGACATGGAAAGAAAATGGAGAATGGGTTCTACGTTTCTATAATCCCGTGATTGTTAAGAGCAAAGATGCTAATTTACGTGTAGAAGCGGGCGAAGTCGTTGGTTCTGTTTCAGCGTGTGATGAACGGTCCGAAGTAACATGCAGTTTTTGTGGGATGAAGGGTGGTGTTATTAGATCTTGCGAAGATAATGTAATTGAATGTCCGAACTGTCACAAGAATAGTTTGAAATCAGATTTCATGTAAAACAAGATAAGTCCCCTTTTTCTCTCTCTACCTTTATTTTTCTATAAAAGAAAATAGATGGAGATAATTGCAAAGCTTGAAGGCAACCAATGAAACAGATGAAACCTTTCTTTTAAGCATTTCAGTAAGCCTATAAAAAGTTGAGTCCGAGTATTAACACCCCTGTCATACAATTCATAATGCATAGAAACGGAATGACGTAAATTATTTACATTGTGTTTCAAAATCTTTTTAGCTGTTTTCATGATTCCCTCCTTAGATTTATTTGTTAATTATTAAAGTGATACGTCAAAAAATTGATCACTATTTGTTTGAAAGCTAAATGTTGCATTTTTTATGCCAACTATCTTTAACAACTTTCTCCGCGATATTTATTATTTAACTCCTTTATCTTTCTTTCCTAATTCTGCTATCCTATCTACAAATCCAAACCCGGCTGAGCCGGAATCACAATTCGGTAAGGAAAACCGAATTGGACGGTTTCCGAAGGAAAGCCGCCCGAAGGGTTGAGGACACGGAAGGCCGAAATCACATGAAAGCGTTAGTTACAGGCGGTGGAGGTTTTTTAGGACAGGTTATTGTTGAGATGCTCCTGAAACGGGGAGAGTCTGTCCGGGTCATGGGACGAAGCAAATACCCCCTTCTTGAAAAACAGGGTGTTGAAACTTTTACCGGAGATATTAGAAACTATGAAGCGGTTATGGCCGCGACTTCGGGAATGGATACTGTTTTCCACGTTGCTTCCATGACAGGAATTTGGGGAAAATGGAAAGATTTTTTTGAAACTAATGTAACAGGTACTGAGAATATCCTGAAAGCTTGTAGAAAAAACGGGGTTTCCAAATTTGTTTATACGAGTACCCCCAGTGTCATCTATGGAGGCGGAGAAAATTTTGAAAATGTGGATGAAACTATCCCCTACCCTGCTAAATATAATTGCTATTATCCTGCTACAAAAGCTATCGCGGAAAAAAAGGTTTTGGCGGAAAACAGTAAAGAAGGTCTTTTAACCGTTTCATTAAGACCTCATCTGATATGGGGTCCCAGGGATTCTAATCTAATTCCAAGGTTGATTGAAAGAGCAAAATCCGGAAGATTAATCCGTGTGGGAGATGGGAAAAATCTGGTTGATATCGTTTATGTGGACAACGCTGCACATGCTCATCTTTTAGCAGTTGATCGATTAGAGGAAGGCTCGCCTGTCTGCGGACAAGCATATTTTATCAGCCAGGGAAAACCGGTTTTTCTATGGGACTGGATTGATCAGGTGCTTTTTAGCCTCAAAATACCACCGGTAAAAAAAAATATATCATATGGAACCGCGCAGTTGCTTGGCTTTCTCTTTGAAACTATTTACAGACTGTTTCATATTTCCGGTGAGCCGATGATGACACGCTTTCTGGCCTCACAATTAGCTAAATCCCATTTTTTCAATATTGAAAAAGCGAAAAAAGATTTGGGCTATTCTCCTGTAGTTAGCCATGAAGACGGTCTGAAACAAATGATTAAATATTTTAGCTAGCCGGAGCGGTAGATCCATTCGACAAGCTCAGGGCAAGCCCTGTTGGTTGCGGTGCATCTCCACTTTATGGTATAATTTTTGGTTTTCTTGCCGAAAAGAAAAAAGTTTCCTAAATTTATAAACTTATATATCAATAGGTTAGCATGATGGATCATGATCGAGTTGTTATAACCGGTATCGGACTGGCATCCCCAAATGGAAATAACTTATCCGAGTTTCGAAAGAGTTTGTTAGAAGGAAAATCCGGGGTTGAATTTATCGAAACCCATTATATGGAACCCGTTCTTGCCGGTGTCTGTCACTTTGACGCATTAAAATACCAGACCCGTAAATCGATCCGTAGGGGGACCCGTGCCGGGAGTATAGCGATTTACTGTTCTCGGGAGGCTGTGGTAGACGCGGGAATAGATATGGAGAAAGAGGATAGTTCAAAAATAGGTGTATACCTCGGAATTACAGAGCATGGAAATGTAGAAACAGAAAACGAAATATACAATATTAAAAAATATGACTATGACGTCAAAGTCTGGTCTCACCACCATAATCCCCGCACTGTCGCCAATAACCCGGCTGGTGAAGTAACATTGAATATGAGTATCACGGGTCCTCATTATACCCTTGGAGCTGCTTGCGCCGCTGGAAATGTAGGAGTCATTCACGGGATGCAGATGCTACAACTTGGAGAAGTGGATATCGCGTTTGCAGGAGGCGTTTCAGAAAGTATTCATACGTTCGGCACGTTTGCGAGCTTTAAAAACGAGGGGGCCCTGGCGAATCATAGCGATCCCGCGAAAGCGTGCCGTCCTTTTGACAAAGATAGAAACGGCGTTGTGATTGCGGAAGGCGGCTGCGTTTACATCCTGGAAAAATTGTCGCGGGCTATTGCGAGGGGAGCAAAAATTTACGGGGAAATAGCCGGATATGCCATTAATTCTGACGCGTCCGATTTCATAATGCCATTATCTGAACGCCAGGCAGAGTGCATGTGTCTGGCGCTGAAAAAAGCCGCCATCAAACCGGAAGATATAGATATAATCAGCAGTCATGCTACTTCTACGCCCCAGGGAGATATTGAAGAATGCGTCGCGCTTGAAGAGGTTTTTGGCGATTCTCCATCGACTTATATCAATAATACTAAAAGCTATATCGGCCACGCAATGGGTGCGGCAGGAGCCTTGGAACTGGCAGGCAACCTGCCGTCCTTCCAGGATAAGATAATCCACCCGACTATTAATATTGATAATATCGACCCTGAATGTGAATTGAAAAATTTGATAATTAACACTCAAAAAAAAGTAGAAAAAGTAGACTATATATTAAATAATTCTTTTGGAATGCTGGGAATTAACTCTGTTGTAATAGTAAAGCGATTTGAAAAATAATTTCATTTTGACCATATATTTGATGCAAATTCGAGGAAAGATGATGTATAATATGAGGTTGTCAAAAACAGGAGATTAAATGAGCAAGGAAGAAATTAGAGAAATAATTTACAATATCATTAAAGATATTGCGCCTGACGAGGACTTGAGCAACCTGGATGACTCCGGGACAATACGGGATCAGATCGAGCTCGATTCCATGGATTTTCTCGATATTGTATTGGAGCTCAGAAAAAGATATAAAGTTGACGTCCCGGAAGAAGATTACCCGAAATTAGCCACCATAAACGGCTGCGTGGAATATCTTGAGCCAAAACTAAAA
Organism: Nitrospinota bacterium; assembly: GCA_036011265.1. Classification (GTDB taxonomy): domain Bacteria; phylum Nitrospinota; class Nitrospinia; order CAJXCL01; family CAJXCL01; genus CAJXCL01. Next base: position 19,573 of record DASCNB010000122.1, read on the forward strand.
GGCGCCTGCGTTTCGTAAAATATTTCATGTCTTATGATGTAGTTATTATTGGCGCCGGGATGTCAGGGTTAGCTGCCGGTATCCGGCTTGCCTATTATGAAAAGAAAGTCTGCATCCTGGAAAATCATTCTCGACCGGGTGGATTGAATTCTTTCTATAATTTGCAAGGGCGCCAATTTGATGTAGGCCTTCACGCAATAACCAACTACGTAAAAAAGGGAACAAAAAACAAACCTCTTCCCAAGCTATTTAAACAACTCAAACTAAAACATGAAGATTTTGCTCTTCGCGAGCAAAAGTCCTCCGAAATAAGCTTTCCTGACATGTCCCTTTTTTTTACCAACGATTTTAAAATCTTTGAACAGGAAATATTAGATAAGTTCCCTTCGCAAAAAGACAATTTTTCAAATTTATGCAAAGAGATATCTCGATGCGATGAGTTAAACTTGAACTCTACGCCTGTCTCAGCGCGTGAAGTAGTCAGTTCCTTTATTACTGATCCGCTTCTTGTTGAAATGTTGTTCTGCCCTCTGTCATATTATGGAAGCGCGAAAGAAGATGATATGGACTTTGACCAGTTCGTAATTATGTTCAAATCAATTTTTATGGAAGGGTTCTCGCGGCCGGAAACAGGAGTGAGGCAGATAATTAATGTCCTTTTGAAAAAGTACAAGGCATGCGGAGGAGAATTGCGATTAAAATCAGGCGTAAAGCAGATCAATTCCCACAATGGAAAAGTTAAGTCCATTACTCTTGAAAATGGAAATGTGCTGGAGACAAAGAAGATTCTCTCATCAGCGGGTTATGTGGAAACCATGCGATTAACCGGAGAAAAAATCCAACCTGAAAATGGTAGAATTGGAAAACTGTCTTTTGTGGAAACAATCTATGTTTTGGACAGAGAACCTTCTGAACTGGGAATGGATAAATCCATTATATTTTACAATGATTCAAAAAAGTTCTTATACCGGAAACCAGAGGATATGGTAGATCTTTCATCGGGTGTAATATGTTGCCCTAACAATTTCTTTTTTGACAACAACCCTTCAGAAGGTATGATTCGGACAACCCATATCGCGAATTTTGATTTATGGGACAATCCTTCCTCGAATGACTACAGGGCCAAAAAGATACTCTGGCAAAAAAAGTCTCTCGAAAAAATATGTACTATAACCCCGGACTTTACATCTTCCATAGTTTTCACTGACATGTTCACGCCGAAAACCATTAAGCGATTTACAGGACATCTTAACGGAGCAGTTTATGGCTCTCCTCTGAAAATAAAAAATGGAATAACTCCCGTTGAAAATTTATTTATTTGCGGGACGGACCAGGGATTTATGGGAATTATAGGCGCTATGCTAAGCGGCATTTCCATGGCAAATCTTCACGCGATGAATTAGCAGTGAGTCAGGGAACAGGGGCTAGAAAAAAGCTGATAACCAGGCCCCGACTCCTGTACCCTCTTTTTTAGGAAATTTCAATGCCTCATGATGTACTGCAAGATACCAAACCGGAATATGACGTTATTATAGTTGGTGGAGGGCTTGGGGGCCTTACCGGCGCGAACAGGTTAGCCAAGTTTGGTCATTCTGTTCTCCTTTTGGAACATCATTACCAATTGGGAGGTCTGGCCGCATGGTTTAAAAGACGCAGAGGTCATATTTTTGATGTCTCTCTCCACGGCTTTCCCGTTGGAATGATTAAAACCTGCCGAAAATATTGGACCAGTGAGATTGCTGACTCTATCGTGCAACTAAAAGGCGTACGATTTGACAACCCCCAATTTTCTTTTACCACCACCTTTGACATGACAGATTTTAAAAAAATTCTTAATGAGAAGTTTAAAGTAACAAAAGATACCATCGATGATTTTTTTAGCACTTTAAAGAGAATGAATTACTATGATGACCAGAGCATGTCAACAAGAGAACTTTTTGAAAAATTTTTCCCGGGACGAAATGATATCGTTAGAATGCTTATGGAACCTATTACCTACGCAAACGGTTCCACGCTGGACGATCCGGCCATTACTTACGGTATCGTTTTCTCAAATTTTATGCATAAAGGGGTTTTTATCTTCCAGGGGGGGACGGACAACCTGATAAAGCTTATGAAATCGGAAATGAAAAATAACGGCGTTGATATTCGCACAAGAGCTCTCGTTGAAAAAATCGTTGTGGAAGACGGTAAAGTAGCGGGCGTTGTGGTTAACGGGAAATATATTAAATCCAGGGCAGTGCTTTCAAATGCCAATATAAGAAACACTATATTTCAAATGACCGGTGAGGAATATTTTCCAAAAGATTTTATTGATGACGCCCGCAAAGTCAGGATGAATAACAGCAGTTGCCAGGTATATATTGGTATTAAAAAAGGCGAATCCATAGAGTATGCCGGAGATTTGATCTTTACTTCTACCTATCCCGAGTTCAACTCATCCGCAATTTGCAGTAAGAATATTACCAGTCGTACTTTTTCTTTTTACTATCCTGGTATCCGGTCGGATTCAAACCGTTACACCATTGTTTCGTCCACCAACGCAAATTATCATGATTGGGCTGATCTTCCGGAAGAAGAATACCTCAGAGAAAAACAACGCTTAATAGATGATACGGTGGACGCGCTGAGAAAATACGTTCCTGATGTTCAAAAAAAAATAGACTATCTGGAAGCAGCCACACCAAAAACTTTTAAACGCTATACCCTTCACGAAGACGGCGCTTCCTTTGGAACAAAATTCGAGGGACTGAAAATCAGCATGGATCTTCCGGAGAAAATTCCTGGATTTTATCATGCAGGCTCCGTCGGAATAATCATGTCCGGCTGGTTGGGAGCAGTCAATTATGGCGTTATCTGCGCAAACAATATGGACAAATACCTCGCTTCATAATGCGTTTTAGCCGCAAGATAGTTACCAATTGTCAATATATCCATAAATCTCATTTTGATTGTTATAGGTCTTAGTGCTGAAGATTTCGGCAAGGATTTAATGAAGGTTTAGCAAATAATGTTATTTGCAGTGTACAGTATTAAGCATTATAGAGTGATCAAGTTCAGTAAACCATTGTCCCCATGTATCTTGATAAATACCCTGGTAGAAACCCAGTAATGCCTTAAGGTACCTGTTTTGCCAAATCATTTTAGCAAAGCGAACCTTTCTCTGTATACCTGCAGGAAATTCTTTCAAAAATTTATTATCATAATAGAGGGCAAAAAACCAAATAGGAACTCTTCCTGCATTTCCCTTTTTATAGGAAGTAAGCGAAAAACCAACTTTTTCAAAACGCTTTATAATATCAGAAGGCAACTCCAAGCCATAGTGTCCATCCATTTCAACAAAGGATTTCTGATAAAATTCAGGATATTTTTTGGCTTCTTTAATGAAAGGATTTAGACTGTCCGTTTCCATCACATTGATAGCCCTTCCACCTTTCTTAAGTACTCGATAAATTTCTCCTAAAAGCAAATCTTTATCCTCAGAAGAAATATGCCCGAATACATGTGAAGAAACTACGCAATCAAAAGTATTGTCTTCAAAAGGAATGGATAAAATGCCACAACGGGCTACTTGATTATAAACTTTGTCAGCTTTTAATAGTGCTTGCAAAGAAAGATCCAATCCCACACAATAAGCACCCTGCCGAACGAACAATTCCTTGCCACCGCCACACCCTAAATCTAATAGAACATCCCCCTTTTTTATATTGTCCTCAAAAAAACATTTTTCATTCCAATGATAGAAATGTAAATGTCTATACAGGAATTCGAGAAAGGGTGAAAATCTCAAATTCGGTTTTGTAAATTCGACTTTATAGGGTATGTCTTTTTTAGTAAAAAGAGGAATGCCCTGCACTATTTTATAAGAGAGATTACATTTAGAACAAATATATTTTTCAGAAGAAATATTTAGTTTGCCCTTACATTTTGGGCAAACATGTTGAATTTTGTACATTTATAATTATTTTTTTAAAACCTTCTTTTATAGATTTAAATGTGACTACTAAAAAAGCCTCAGTAAGTTTGCAAAAGGTCATATTTCAAACCAAAATTATACTCCAAGCAGAGCTACTTTTTCAACAGTTTGCCATACTGTTAGCCATCAAAAACTAAGCATTTATTTAGTTTTTTTTGCTAACCAGAGCGGCAGCTCCCTTCGACTAGCTAAGGGCAAGACTATTTGAAAGATTCTTACTAAAGCAGAATCCTTAAACGTAAGGATTTTAACTAATTAAGTTCGCTTGAAAAACGCTCACAAGCGCTACGGTTGCGGCAACTTGCCGCCTTGTGGTAAACTAGTCAAATTTTTATTTGGTTGTGGATAAAGACTGATTTTATGTTTAATTTTGAGGGACAAAGCATAATCGTCACAGGCGGTACGCGGGGCATTGGTAAAGCGGTTGCCAGAGCTTTCCTGAAAGCAAGCGCAAATGTTGTTGTCTCTTACAGTTCCGATGACGAGGCGGCCGAAAAATTCAAATCTGAAAATGCGTCTTTTGGAAATAAATTAGATATTCAAAAGTTCGATATCTCCGTCTATTCACAGGTGGAAAAATTCTTTAAATATGTTGAAGAAAAATACGGAAATATTCAAGTACTGGTTAATAACTCCGGCATTCGACGGGATTCCGCCCTGGCTATGATGAAGCTTGAAGATTGGAGCCGTGTGGTGGATGTTAATCTTTCAGGTGTCTTCAATATGTGTAAATTCGCGGTTATGCTTATGATGAGCAATCGTTATGGTCGTATTGTCAATATTACCTCTCCAGCGGGAAAGATAGGCTTCCCGGGGCAGTCAAACTATGCCGCTACAAAAGCTGGTCAGGTTGGGCTAACACGTTCGCTTTCAAAAGAAGTGGCTACCCGTGGAATTACTGTCAACTGTGTTTCTCCAGGCTTTATTGATACAGGATTTATAGGCGACCTCTCTGACAAGCTTAAAAAAACTTATCAGGAAAATATTCCCGTTCGCAGGTTCGGAAAACCGGAAGAAGTGGCCTCATGTGTGCTATTTCTTGCTTCAAAGGAAGCCGCTTATGTTAATGGCTCTACTCTGGAAGTAACAGGAGGTTTATAACAATTATCATTTACCAATTGCCAGCTACCAATTATCAAGTTTTTTAATATATGGAGGTAAATTATTTCGGAAACAATAAAAGAAATTTTATCATTGATACCTCATAGACCTCCATTCCTTTTTGTGGACCAAATTATTGATATTACCGGGTTAAAAATCACTACTGAAAAGAGAGTGAAATCCAATGAATTTTTCTTTAAAGGACATTATCCCGGAAATCCAATCATGCCGGGTGTACTGGTTTGTGAAGCTGTTTTTCAATCAGGTGCCATACTAGTCACCAGTACCTATAAAAATTCAGATACACCGGCAACAGAGTCAAAAGGAGTCCCTGTTCTTACTCGTATAAAAGATGTAAAATTCAAGAACATAGTGAGACCGAACGATATTCTCCAAATAGAGGTGGAATTAGCGGAAAAAATCGGTGGAGCGTACTTCATGAAAGGTGTGGCCCGGGTTGACGGAAAAGTAGCGGTCAGGGTAGAATTTGCTGTTACAATTGCCAATGTTGATTAACTATTTTTTATTTTATTATTACGTTTAAAGAGGTAAATTATAAGCTTGAGTTTTCTTGGACTGGAAGGAAAGGTTGTTGTTGTTTTTGGCGTCGCAAATAAAAAAAGCGTGGCCTTTCATATAGGAAACATACTGAAAGAAGAGGGAGCTATACCTGTATATATTGTTCGTTCGGATGCAAGAAAGGAGAGTGCCTCAAAATTTCTACCTGAATCGGACATTTACGTTTGTGATGTAGAAAATGAGAAAAGAATTGATGCCCTTGCCACAAAAATCGGCATGAAATATCCTCATATATATGGAATTGTTCATTCTATTGCTTTTGCCAACTACAGTGATGGTTTTAAACCTTTTCATGAGACAAAAAAGCAGGATTTTTTACAATCAGTAGATATTTCCTGTTATTCCCTAATTCGTATCTCAAATGCCTTCAAGGATTATCTGGAAAAAAACGGTTCGGTAGTTACTATTTCTATATCAACCACGAGAATGGCCGCGGAACCCTACGGCTATATGGGACCAGTTAAAGCGGCGCTGGATTCCACCGTTTGCTTTTTGGCCAAATCATTCAGCGCTTTCTCTGAAATTCGCTTTAATGCAGTTTGTGCGGGCCTGCTAAAAACATCCTCTTCAGCTGGTATCCCCAATTACCTGGATTATTACCTCCATGCGGAACAATTGACGCTTAAGAAAAAAGCTCTCGCTACTCCGGAAGTAGCCAGGGCCGCTGTTTTTCTTTTGAGCCAGGCCTCAACAGGAATTAACGCACAGGGGGTTGTTCTGGATGCCGGGATGTCTATCAATTACTTTGATAAAAATATTGTCAAAAAAACTACGCATATCATTTAAATATTATGTCCCTCTTTCCGGTAATCCATACTGTTCCTCCTCACCCTGCATCAATCAGCGGAAAAGAAAAAGTCGCGTGGATTCGGGATGCTTCACGTGAGGCTTTGAAAATTTGCGCTCATCAGATGGGGATCAAACTGAAAGAGCTTAAGAAAAACTTCAGAGGCGCTCCTGTCCCTTTTGATGGTAAGTACTGGTCTCTCTCTCATAAGCCTTTATTTGCGGCTGCTGTTTTAGGCAAGTATCCCATGGGAATAGACATTGAAGAAATAAAACCTCGCTCTGCCGCAGTCTTCCGGAAAGTAATTTCAGAAGAGGAAGAGAGTCTAAGCGGACAAGAAGAAATGCTTCAGTATTTCTTTAGAGTCTGGACTGCCAAAGAGGCTGTTCTAAAAGCAGAAGGAGTTGGACTAGCTGGTTTGAGCAAATGCCGCCTTACCAAGGTTCAGGATGACACTTCAATGCTCCTCAATTATGAAGGAAAGCCTTACCATGTAGTCCAAACATTTATTAAGAAGCATGTAGCTTCCGTAGTAACAAACGGGGAATCAGTGGAGTGGATATTGCAGTGATACAGTTTTATTATCTTCATTAAACCTGCGGCTGTGCAATTTAGTTTTCTTCTTAAATGAAACTTGATAAAACCCACATACTCTTTATTTTTATTGTTGGAATATTTGTAACGATAAACTTTTTTAACCTGAGCAAGTATGGAATAAGCTGGGATGAGCCGGACCAGCATAACATTGGGAGAGTAACACTTAGTTATCTTGGACTCGGCAATGAACCAGCGCATTTAGGTAAAGACTTAGGCAACTATGGTCCTTTTTTTGAGACAACTAATGAAATAATTGCCATTTGTTTAAGCAGATTTTTTGATATTCATTACATAGATTCTCATCATATTTTCATCGTTTTATTCGCCTCCGTCGGACTGGTTTTTCTCTTCTTATTTGCAAAAACAACGTTTGACAAAGAAGTAGCAGTTTATTCAGTTGTTTTTTTATCTTTGTTTCCCAGGTTTATCGGTCACGCCCACTATAATTCTAAAGATATTCCAATAATGGTTCTTTCGGTAATTGTTCTTTTTTTCCTCTACGAAACATTTAAAAGAAAAAAATATTGCTCCGCAGTTATTGCTGGATTCTTTTTCGGTGTTTGTTTAGCTATAAGAATAAATGCTCTACTAATATTACCTGTTTATTTTACAAGTTACATTTTATTTATTTCCGTTAGATTTGAAAAAGCCCAGGACATGCAGAACAAAATTTATCTAAAAAAGGATTTAATTCTTTTATCAATATTTTTTTGCTTTTCCAGTCTTTCTACATTTCTGCTATGGCCCTCTCTTTGGAACAACCCATTTCTTTTCTTCCGTACAATTTATTATTTCCTGCATCACAGTTGGCCGGGAGATGTTCTATATCTTGGCAAGGTATATTCTGGCAATAATTTACCGTGGCATTATTCTCCACTTTACTTACTTATTGTAACTCCTTCCATCACCCTGTTTTTTTTTCTAATAGGTTTCATGGCATCACTCAAAAACTTAGCAGATAAAAAAATATCAATGGAGCATATTCTTTTATTATGCTGGTTGTTCATTCCTCTATTGGTGACAATGAAGCCTGGCATTGTTAAATATGATGGAATACGACATATCTTCTTAGTTTTACCTCCACTCACAATTCTGGCCGGCATAGGTTTGAAATTATTAATTAAAAAAATAAATAATCATTTTCACTCAAAAAAAAAAATCATTACCGCAGTATTGCTGTTAATTGCATTTCATAGCATTCGTGAAATAAAAAAAGTCAGTCCTTATGAAGGGTCCTATTTCAATGAACCGACAAGACTATTCTTGCCGAAAAACATTGAAAACTACTTTGAAATAGAATACTGGGGAGTAGCATATCGTGAAGGAGTAAATTGGCTAAATAAAAATGCTGCAATAAATGCAATTATTTGTGTTCCTATTGCGGGACACCTCATGGAATTTTATTGGAAAAGAAAAGATATTTCTTTTTCATGTGTTGGGGAAATAGACTATGTCATGTTTATAACCAGAATGACTCAGTTCCCCAGAGTAAGAGAGCGCTTCAAATTTAAACGTGTTTTTCAAATAAGCAGATATAATTCTAATTTATTATATATTTTTAAGGTCATATAAAACGGCTTTGTAAAAGAAGGTCTTTTCTCCAGGTTATTTCTGCTAAGCCATTATCTTTTTTATTTCAACCTTTCAGAGCCTCTTCTTTAAAAGCAAAATAAAGTCCAAATCCAAAAAAAGCTGTCGCTGACATCAATAATATTATCGCCGATAATATGATTTTCATTGAGACAGGTGAACTGTTCGCAACAGCGTGGAGCCACCAAATATTGTAACTAAATCCGCGGACTTCCTTGGGAACCCATGAAGGATTATTTAATCGATTCCATGGAGGAGATTTATATACCTTCATAAAATTATCGTCATTTTTGTGATAAATAGATCGCATCAACCATAAATGACCTACCAGAGGGCTGAATTCTGGAACAAAGTGCAGATGAAGTAATTCATCCCGGATTGGCCAATTGGGATTGAATAACTTTTCCTTAAAAAAACCGACACTTGCGGCGGTAAGAATATAATCATTACTCTTAATAGATAAACCTGCTATCTGAACTCCAAAAGAAACTGTCAACAAGAGAAATATAAATCCCCTCTTCAGCCAATGGCGATATTCACATTTTTTCCAACATAAAAAAACGCCTTCCATCCACTTTCCAGATAAAAGGATGAAAAAAGGAGAAAGACCTGTTAAAAAGCGCGGTCCCCAGGAAAAATCTCCGTGCCATGCCCACCATGAGCTATAAACTAAAATTGATCCACAAATAATTCCAAGGATTAGTAGAGCTTCAGCTTTAAAATGCTGCCTAAATGTTTTTAGGCCAAACAACGATAGAATGGCCGATGGATTATAAAAGAAAAAGCCTTTGCCTGTACTGAAAAGAAGACCATACAGTCCGACAAGAAAAGGGGTGTTAAAACCAAAATGGTCGTCGCGAATATCATTAGCGGCAGTTTCGTAAAGATAGCCAAATGCAAACAACTTCTCAAAACGAATATAGTTGAACCACAAGAGTATAATTCCACTGGCAATTACTGGTGCAATAAACCAAAACAACCGGAAAAGGACGCTTTTGTAAAATTCTTTTTTCGTATGCGCTAAAGATTCATATTTTATTTGATAAAAAAGATATAAGAGAAAAAGGGGCAGTGTGTATAAAGCTACGACCTTAGTAAGAAATGAAAAACCTATTGCAGTTCCGGCAATAGTAAGCCATATTTTTTTTCTGGTTGACTTATAAGAAAGGACAGCATAGAAGGCAAGAAACCACAGAAAACCTAAAGTGGGGTCGGCAAACATGGTCTGGCTATATGGCCAAATCATAGTTGTAATTCCCAGGACCATAGTGAGCAAAAAACTGCTGCTCATTCTATAGCCTAACCTCAAACAGGTAAGGAAAAATAAACCATTGAGAGCCGCAGCAATAAGATTAGCCGGTGAGTAAACAAGCAGAGTATTATAAATCCTACTATTTTCATCTACTGCAAACCTGGCTCTTCTAAATGCATGGGTGATAGGAATATCTAATAATGATTGACCCAGTCCATACTTACTGAATGACTGATCAGTGAAACCGTACAAAGAAAATATCCTATAATTTACAATAGCTCTTGCAGATACTTCTTGAGGCGTGAAACGAGAAAACCCATGATGAGCTATTCTGTCCGCAACGCCTATCATAATAGCTTCATCGCCTCCTGGTATGCTTGCTGGTGAAGTAAATAAGTACAGACACATGTAACCGGTAAAAAGGCATAACACAATCCATAGAACTCTATTTCTTATTTTTTTCATAAATACTCTTTTATTCTCATAGATGAGATAAAGATTTAAACGTGAGGCTCAATAAAACCTCTTACTTTACAAAAAACTATTCCTGCTTCGGATGCCACCTGCTTACGGAACTTTTTAGGAATTATTTCTTTTTCCGAACATAAAAATCTATTTTTTATAATTTCTTTAACCCATTCCCTCCCCAGAGTGTTTGCATTAAAAATAAAATAGATATCTTTGTTTTCATTACTTAATATCTTCCGTGTTGTGCCAAGATTATTTATGATTTCTTGAGATAGACCTTCTATACGAGTCCCCGGGTAGTATTTTTTAAAAATTTGAATGTCTGTTCCTGGATGCCCCCATTGTGGATCAGAAATGATAAGGTAAGGGGATAGGTTTTTAATTTTTTCTATCATTTCAGAAATCCCGATTCCACTTGCCCAGTGGAAATGAGGTGTTTCAATACCAGCAAAGTCTGTATGGCCCCACTTGATTAGAGTGGCATAAGAATGCAAGCTTTTAAATGCAACTCCTAGTGACAAGGGCAAAATAATTAGTGCTATTGCTAATTTGTTTTTAATTTTTTCATAGGCGGTAGCAAGTACAACCCCTACTAAAATGTACCAAAAATACAACCCCATCCCAAAATGTCTGGCAAAACTTGTTTTTAATAAAATAACCATCGGAAGAAAGGAAAATATCCACATAATTATGAATACAATAAATATCCACTTTTTTTCACGCAAGGTAAATAAAAGCCCAATCACGGCAAATAAGAATAAAATATAAATATATGAAAAATCTGACGTCAAAATCTGAGAAAAGTAAATTTTTAATTTACCTATCCATGACTGAAAAGGAAGCTCAAAGATTTCCTTCATCTTCATGGTATGAAGATATACATCGCTGGAATACTTAACAACATTAAACCTGGAAGGAACAAATATTTTTTTTATTAACAAGGCAAGAAGCACTCCTGTGCCAAGTAGCAAATACATTTTTATGCCTTTTTCATAGTTCCTGCAAACATCGATCAACCTGTTATGGTCTTTTAATAACACAACCAATGGAATCAAGCCCGCAAATAATATCCAAACCATCCCTGATTGTTTGGTAATAAGCATTGCAGAAAACAGGAGAATCGCGATAACTCCGTTTCTCCAATTATTAGAGTTAAAAAATTCGTACAGAAAGTATAAGAGTGCGGCGCCAAATCCGTATATATAAACCTCTGTCAGACCGATTGAATCAAAATAGAAATAGTATTCTGATATAACTATCAAGAAGCCCACTATAATAGCAACAGTGTTACCCCATATTCTCTTAACTAATAACTGAGTAAAAACAAGTCCAAAAAATCCCAGCATTAGAGACCATATCCGTACTCCAAGCAGAGGATTCTTCCATAAGTTTACGGTAAGGGACGTTAGCCAAAATTGTAGTGGTTCTTTGTAGTCGACAAACATCGTTGCATCCATTGAGATAAACTTATATTTTTCCCAATCAGATGCAATGAGTTGAGCATATTGCGTGTATATTGCTTCATCATTATGAGGAGCAAAATAAAAAAGACCTAAAAACCTGGTTACGATGTAAAGAAATAAAATTATTAACTGTATTTGATTATTCGTCATCAAGTCATTATCAAAATTTCATCTAATATTTCCGGTAATTTTATATAAACCTTATTTAAGAATTGAAATATGATAAAAGAAATCTTCTCATAAATAGAATTTTTTCACAGTTTATCAAAATATTCAGATATATTAACCAGAAAAGCGTTAAATCTACATTGAGCGGATATTTTTTGTGATAAAATGAGATGAATTTTTCCAACAAAGATTTTTTAATTAAATTGAATGAAAAACATTAACCAAAAAAAGAATCGGACATGACCACAATTTTGGATCCTATCAGCAGTTTTGTATGGGGACCGGTCACTATTATTTTAATAGTGGGCACAGGCATCTATACAACAATACTTGTTAAAGCGGTACAAATCAGGAGGTTCAATTACGCGTGGAAGCTTATATCAGGAAAATTCGATAAAAAAAATGCAGATGGTGAAATAACCCATTTCCAGGCCTTAAGCACCGCATTATCCGCAACTATTGGCACCGGAAATATTGCGGGAGTTGGAACCGCAATCGCCATGGGCGGTCCAGGTGCTGTATTCTGGATGTGGATCACAGCGCTGTTCGGGATGGGTTTAAAATATGCGGAATGCCTCCTATCATTAAAATACAGAGTAATACATGATGACGGATCAGCCGGTGGCGGTCCTATGTACTATCTTGAGAAAGGACTTGGTCAAAAATGGCTCGGCATTTTATTTGCCGTTTTTGCCTCTATTGCTTCATTTGGCATCGGTAATATGGTGCAGGCAAATAGTGTCGCAGCGCCCCTTTACACCCAGTTTGGGATCCCAAAAATTGTAACAGGGCTAATTATTGGAGGTCTGGTCTTTATGGTTATTGTGGGCGGCATTAAACGAGTTGGGAAAGTCGCAAGCAAACTCGTCCCGTTTATGTCAGTTTTTTATGTAGTTGGAGCCTTAACTATAATAATTACAAAAATTGACGCAATCCCTGAAGCATTTGGAATAATCCTTTCCAGCGCGTTTACACCGGCATCTGCTTCCGGGGGATTCGCAGGGGCTGCGGTTGCTCAAGTGATACGGTATGGTGTCGCCCGGGGTGTTTTCTCCAATGAAGCGGGTCTTGGGAGCGCGCCCATTGCCCATGGAGCTGCCAGGACAAATGAACCGGTTCGAGAAGGGCTTGTGGCAATGCTCGGTCCCTTTATCGATACTATCGTCATTTGCTCAATGACCGCATTGGTAATTATCCTCACCGGCGCTTATACCATTGTAGGGGCAAACGGGAGTGGTTTAACCGGAGCCGACCTTACGGCAATGGCATTTTCTCTTGGGCTTAATACTTACGGAAAGTACATCGTCTCTTTTGGTCTAATCTTTTTTGCCTTCTCCACTGCCATCAGCTGGTCCTACTATGGCGATAGGTGTGTGGATTATCTATTTGGGCAAAAACTGGTTAAACCGTATCGAATCATTTACTGTATATTACTTCCCGTTGGAGCTTATATCGAATTAGAAATCGTGTGGACTGTGTCGGATATTTTTAACGCGCTAATGGCATGGCCTAACCTGGTAGGATTACTTTTCTTGAGTCCTGTTGTGATTAAAACCACAAAGGAGTATTTTTCTGATCCAGCTAAGGTAAACCCGCCGGAACAGTTGAGCTGATAAGAACAGTTTAGGCGCTGTTAAGTTTTTGCTTTTTACAGCGCCTTATACAGAGTTGAGTAAATCAATCTTCCTGTCATTCTCGAGTGTCCCTACCGGGAATCCAGTAGTCGAGATGATTCCTGGATTCCCGCTAAAATCATGCGGGAATGACAAACACAGGAACCTTGTTTACCCCGACTTATTGAAAACTTGGCAAATTTATTCTATGAAAGAAAATCTCGCAATTGGATTAATGTCCGGAACATCTGCTGATGGAGTAGATGCAGCTTTAATTAAAATTTCAGAGAACGGCCTGCGGACAAAAATTCAACTTATTGAGTTTGAAACTTTTCCTTATCCCGCGGAAATTCAGGAGATGGTACTTGCCGCATCATCTCCTGAAAAGGGCACTATTGATTTAATTTGTCATTTAAATTTCAGGCTGGGAGATATTTTTGCCAGAGCAGCGTTAAGTATCCTCGAAAAAACAAATATCTCTAATAATGAAGTTGATTTTATCGGTTCGCATGGTCAAACTATCAGACATTTTCCGGAAGGGCACGAAGATTTTCCTGGAAATCTGCCTTCTACATTACAAATAGGAGAACCTTCGGTAATTGCGGAAAAAACCGGCATAAAAACTGTCGCTGACTTTCGCACACGCGATATGGCTGCCGGAGGTTTAGGTGCACCTCTTGCCCCGTTTGCACATTTTCTCCTGTTTCATCATAAAGAAAATTCTCGAATAGTTCATAATATTGGTGGAATCAGTAACCTCACTTTTCTCCCAAAAAGAGGAGATATAGACAAAGTAGTTGCTTTTGACACTGGTCCCGGGAATATGCTGATTGACGGTCTTGTTTCTCACTTATCTAAAGGACAGAAACCATTTGATAGAGGTGGAGAGTGGGCGTCAAAGGGGAAAATCAATAATGATCTACTGTCTTTTATGATGGAACACCCTTTCATAAAAAAACCTCCGCCTAAAGCCACCGGCAGGGAAGAATTTGGAGAGGTTTTTCTTCGTAAGGTTTTGACTAAAGCAGAAGAACTGAAAATAACAGAGAATGATTTAGTGACAACCATAACCGCCTTTACAGCCGAATCCATAATTATTAATTATAAAGACCACATTTTAAAAATAGACTGCCCCTCTGAGATTATTTTTTGCGGTGGCGGGATTCATAACAATTTCTTAATGGATCGGATAAAGAATAAACTATCGGAAATCACGATAAGTACAACTGAAAAGTACGGCATCTCACCCGATGCCCTTGAAGCTGTATCGTTTGCAATATTGGCCAACGAGACCATTCATGGTAATCCCTCAAATCTTCCTTCTGTAACAGGAGCCAAAAGAAAAGTTATACTAGGAAAAATTGTTCTTTGATCACCGATTATCTTAAGCTTAGCCCTATTTATTTGCATTTCTATTCATCTAAAGATACACGAATGGACAACACACCTATCAATTCATTCAAACGAAATGCTTTGCCCTCTTCAACACCAGCAATTTTACGTCTTTTCCTAACCAGGTCCTGCTTCTCCCATTTGTTATGGCATGACACGCATTCAGTTGCTGTAGCCGTATCGGCATTTAGATAGCGCAATGTTTTTTGGCCTTCAATAGTTTCAACACGAACAAAAGGTTTCCATAGAATACTTTTCAGGTCTGTGACACCCACCTGCTGTCTTGCGAGAAATTCCCATCCCTCTTTTTCAAAATCGTCCTGAAGACCCTGATTCCGATTTAAATTCCAGCGACTGCGTAAATCAAACTCTATAAAATTTTCCTTTAGCCTTTTTTGTTTAACAATAATATTAAAAGCGACGGCGCGGATAAACTGAGCTGGAAGCGGAACAAATCCTTCATGGGCGTCAGAATCAAGATCAGCGCCACCGCCCTCCATTTCCAGTTTTTTCACAACATTTCTGGTATATAGCTCTCGCGTAGCGCGAATGTAAATGTCTAACGCTTTAGCAACTGCCAATGCAGTCTTATATTCCTCAGAGTCCTCCTCTTTAGCCTCCGCCGTGAAACCTGAAACAATGCCGAAAATCAGAACAATTAGAATAATAAATATCAGATTTTTTTTCATAAAGACCTCAAAAATTGTTTATAATATTTTAGTCACAAGAGCCGTTTGAAGGCTAAAGCAACCATGATACTCGTCAAAGACAACCTTACAATTGATTTGCGAAGCCAAAGCCTTGCGCTATTTAGAGAATATCATCCCTTTAAGGACATCAAGTATTTAACCAAAAGTTCTCCCGCTTCTTCATTGATGTCAAAAGCAGGCATTCTGGATTTGCTGTTAACTGATGAAGGAGCTTTAATTATCTGCCAGATTGTTTGAGCATCCAACTTTTTTCCAACCGCCGTTAAAGAACCTCCTGAGATGCCTCCACGATTATCTATAGAATGACAGCCTAAGCAACCATATTTTCCATAGATTTTTCTTCCTATCATAGCCTCTCTTCTACTGACTTTGCCTGGTTTTACATTTATTTTTCCAACAACAACTTTTCTTTTCTCGTTTTTTACTGTAGAAAAATCTAAAGGAAGTGCGTTATGCTTATGAAGTGTTCGGAGGAAGGCTACCAGAGTAAAAAGTTCATACTCAGAAAGTGTGTCGCTAAATCTCGGCATAAATTGCGATTTGTCTATCCCTAAGCCGCCAAAAGCAATAGCCTTGATTAAATAATTATTATCTTTGTTCTTCATGTATGGTTTTTCTATATCACATAAATCTCTTGGCACAGGATCCATATCCGCGGCCTTTACATTCGGCCCATCACCCATCCCCTTCTCCCCATGGCATTGGGCGCAATACCTCAAGTAAATCTGCATTCCCATGGCTTCCTCTTTTTCACCGGCAAAGGAAAAAGCAGGTTGAAGAATCACCAGGATCAAAACAATTAATAAGTTTGAGATTCTTATCTTAATCACTTCATTAAAAAAAAAATACACTATAGAATTTTCTATGCACGGTCTTAATTAAAATCTCATAAAGGGGTTCTTCATTCTCTTTTCCGGAATAGCTTTCTTTTTCATTTTACCTTCTGAGACTTTTTGCTTTTTTGTTGAACGAACTGCTCGCACTCCATCATCCCCGCAATAAGAGCGAAGATTCTTTGCTGTAAAACCATTTGCCATGCTAACCCGTATAGCGCAACAAGATCCTGCTTTTTCAGATGCCCAGAACCGCCACGCTCCAGTTGGCGGAAAAATGGGATCAATATGAATTGTGCCACCTGAATAATCTTTATTCCATTTTCTTTCATCATAAAGGGACTTTAATTCCGCTGTTGTTGGTATTTTCCAATCTTCATAACCGCCAGTTCTTAATTTTTTTACATAATCTTTAGAATTGTTATAATTCAGACACTTACGCAGATTGTCAAAACTATCTGTTTTTGTCCAAATTAATTCCATCACAGTGTCTGTAATGGTCCCATCTTGATTATCGATAAAGCGTCTATCCTCAGACCTTTTTTTCTTGATTTTCAACTCTTCAAGTTTCATAAAAAGGAACGCATTCTGATTTACAGCCGATGGCTTCTGCAGATGATAGGCTAATATTATTAAGTCTTTCTTATCATTCATATTCTCAACATCATTGTTATTTGCATGGGCTGTCAAGGATATAAGAAGATAGAATAGAAATGAACCTATACCCGGGAGTTTTAAAATATGTGCTAAATTCTGTTTATTCATCTTTCTGCTCAGGCTCTTTAAATGTCCGGTCAAAATCCAACTTACCTTTTTTATCATAATATTTTCTCCTGATTTTGAACCCATTTTTATAAGTATCAATATATTCTGAATTACCGTTTTTATAGTAGCCTTTAGATATTCCTTCCAATTTACCATTTACAAAATTTGCTTCTCCACTTAATTCTCCACTTTTATAGAATGCTTTGGCAGGACCTTCCCGTTTGTTATTGATGAAATTTCCTTCCTCACTTAATTTTCCATTTTCATAGTACTCTTTGGCAACACCTTCCAATTTGTCATTTTTATAATTGACTTCTACTTTTACCGCCCCATTTTCATAGTAAGCCTTACCAACGCCTTCCCGTTTGCTACCGATGTTATTCACTTCTACTTCCAATTTTCCACTTGGATAATATTTTTTAAAAGTGCCTTCCAATTTGCCATTCCTGTAATTCCATTCAAACATTAACCTTCCATTGTTAAAGTAATCTTTCGCAACACCTTCCAATATCCCATTTTTATAATTTTCTTCTAATTGCAGTT
Source organism: Nitrospinota bacterium (assembly GCA_036011265.1). GTDB lineage: Bacteria > Nitrospinota > Nitrospinia > CAJXCL01 > CAJXCL01 > CAJXCL01. Next base: position 37,410 of record DASCNB010000122.1, read on the forward strand.
GTCCACCTGAATAGTATCTTTTCAAAACACCGTCCAATTCACCGTTTTTATAATTTTCTTCTAACCGCACCTTTCCACCGGGGTAGTATCTTTTAGAAATACCTTCTTCAATGTCATCTTTGTAATTTACTTCCTTTATTAGCTCGCCACTTAGCAAGTAATGCTTAGAAACACCTTCCAATTTGCCATTTTTATAATTTTCTTCTGATCTTAATTTGCCATTTGAATAGAATTCCTTCTTTACTTCAGCAAAACCAGAAGTTACACCAATGAAAAGATTTATCAAAATTATAGCTAATGATATTGTTTTATTCATTTTATCTCTTATTTAGTCCGTTATAAGTTAATTTGAAGCTCTCCGTAGCAAGCCGCGTGGAGCGCACTCGATAAACAATATCAGAATGGCACCAACACGTTTATTCTCAATTATCGAGCAGTCTCCTTGCCAAAGTTTTCTTTATCCCTTGATTTAAGCACTTGAAAACAGATTTTAATAAACATAAACATTTAATAATTAGCAAATGATATACCTATAGTCCCTTTTTGGCAAGTCTCAATTTTTCAACAAATTAGCAATAGTAACTTATTAAAAAAAATATTAGTGTGTCAAAATTGCGCATTTTTTAATCAGTCACCAGATATCTAATCTCCGTGAATTCTATTATTTTTGACAGATCTTCGACCTAAATACTTTTTCTCTTTATATTTCAATATAATACACCAAGTGTAATGCAGTAATTGCATGAGAATGTGCAAGTCAAGGAGGCGTTGCACTCTCTAAAAAAAGGTTGTATACTTTCAATCATAATCAGATTACCCTTCATTAAATCATTTTATGGAAAAAATATCCACTAAGAAGCTTGATGAGCTTCTAAACAATTTGGAAGCAGGTTTAGTTTTAGTTGACGCCAATCATGAGATTCGCTGGATGAACCAAAAGGTTAAAGAGTGGTTTGGCCCTTTAAAATTAGGTGAAAAGAGAAAATGTTATCGTGTTAGCGAATATAATGAATATTTTTGCAGGATTTGCCCTACCCGAAGAACTATAAATTTCGGAATACCTACCCGTTATGATCTGACTTTTCAGAAAGATGACGCTCCATGTAACTTTGAAATCATCGGCTTGCCAATTCATGGCGTTAAAGGTAAAATTTCATTAGTAATGGAGTTCATTCTCAGCAAATCCAAACCTGAAATCTATAAAAAGGAGACAAAGGATGTCATTTCTCAAATGGAAAAAATGGCGTCGATTGGAAATTTGGCGTCCGGGATTGCCCATGAGCTCAATACACCACTTGCTACTATATCTATAATATCCCAGGAACTTAACGATATTTTAAACAAACATGCAGCTTCCAATAATTTTAAAAAAGAGATAAATGGATATTTATCTGATATAGACGTGGAAATTAGCAGATGCAAATCGATTATAGAAAATGTTCAGAATTATTCGAAAAAAGGATTGCATCAAAAGAAATCTGTAAATATCTCAGATGTTATTTCAAAAACTGCGGATTTAATATGCAATAGCAAACTTCCTAATGGAGTAGTGATTAAAAAGGATTTAGGCATTTTCCCTCAAGTGAATACAGATCCAGAAAGGTTTCGCCAGGTCATTTTAAATATTTTAAAAAATGCAGTACAAGCTGTTAGTTTGTCCAAACGCAAAAAAGAAATTCTTATTTCATTAAAAAGAGAAGATCAATCTATTGTTTTAACAATAAAAGATACTGGAACAGGGATCCCCAGAAAGGATTTCAAGAGACTTTTTGAACCCTTTTTTACAACCAAAGCACCTGGCAAAGGAACCGGTCTCGGCCTTTTTGTCAGCTACGGAATCATGAAAGATTTGGGAGGAGATGTTCAGATAAAAAGCAGGAAAGGAACAGGCACAAGCGTTTTATTAAAATTGCCGTTAGAGTAATACTGCTCTAAATGATTAAGGATATATTATGAAAGTACTACTAGTAGATGACAACAAATCTTTACGACTGCATTTGGCCAAAGCATTGACAAGAAGAGACCATGATACTATAGCCGTGTCGAACGGTAATGAAGCAATAGCACAAATTCGCAACGAGCTATTTGACGTTGCTGTGATTGACATGAAAATGATCGGGATGGACGGATTGCAGGTATTGCGGGAACTGAAAGAAATTCATCCACAATTAATCGGTGTGATCCTTACGGGACATGGTTCTATATCTAATGCTGTTGAGGCAACTAAATTAGGAGCGTATGCTTATCTCACGAAACCATGTGATATATCAGAATTAGAAACGGTATTAACAAAGGGTTACCATGAATCAATTAAAGCAATGAAGCCTTTTAAAGAGATATATCATGGGATTGTCGGAAAAAGTCCTGAAATTAAAAAAATCGTCCGAACAATTAATCAAGTGAAGGATTCTCCTTTACCTTCTTTGATTTGCGGGGAAAGCGGAGTTGGTAAAGAATTAGTAGCAAGAGCTCTTCACTATGACAGCAAACGCAGCAAATGCCCATTTATAGCTATTAACTGTGCTTCCCTAAAGACGGATTTGTTGGAAAATGAGTTTTTTGGACATATTAAAGGGGCTTTTACCGGCGCAACAGATGTTAAAGACGGAATTGTAAAGTTAGCGGACAAAGGAACTCTTTTCATAGACGAAATTACCGATATGGACCCTCAGATACAGGCTTCTCTTTTGAGGTTTATTGAAATAGGGA
>DASCNB010000123.1:0-9080 GCA_036011265.1 Nitrospinota bacterium
CTACCATGCTCTCAAATCCCAAGCTTGTTTTACTGGGAGCGGCGGCACAAATAGGCATCTTCCTGACTTTTATCGGAGCCCTTTTTTTAGGATTTAAGCCATCTGAAGCCGGGGCAATAGGGATTATCGGAGGCGCGGACGGGCCAACGGCGATCTTCCTTTCCGCTATACTTGCCCCGCATCTATTGGGAGCGATTGCAATTGCCGCGTATTCTTACATGGCTTTAGTTCCTGTTATTCAACCTCCGATCATGAGAATTTTAACGACAAAAAAAGAACGGCTGATTAAGATGAAAGCTCCGAGGGAAGTTTCCCAGAGAGAGAAAATTATATTTCCTGTAGTGGCATTCCTGATAGCCGCTTTGATTGCACCCGGTTCTGTAGTATTAATAGGTATGCTATTCTTCGGGAATCTGATGAAAGAGAGTTGTGTAACAGAGCGGCTTGCCAATACGGCGCGTCATGCTTTCATTGATATGGTGACCATTCTTCTCGGCTTTTCCGTCGGAGCAAGCACTCAGGCTCAAACCTTTCTAACTCCACAATCGCTGCTTATTTTTGGATTGGGCGCTCTCTCATTTTCTGTCGCAACTGCAGGCGGCCTTTTATTCGCAAAATTTATGAACCTGTTTCTTAAAGGTGAAAACAAAATCAACCCGCTTGTGGGAGCAGCCGGAGTATCCGCAGTGCCGGATTCCGCGCGGGTTGTTCAAATGGTGGGACAACAGGAGGACCCGCACAACTTTCTTCTTATGCACGCTATGGCCCCTAATGTTGCCGGCGTCATAGGGTCGGCTATTGCCGCAGGTGTTCTCTGGTCCGTACTGGTTCTTTAATTTTTTGAGGAAAAATTATGAGTAAAACAGTTAAATTTATGTGTACAGCCTTTCGGGATGGGTTCCAATCCGCTTACGGAGCCCGCGTACTTACAGAAGATTTTTTACCTGCCGTCGAAGCTGCCCGTGACGCGGGGATTACTTATTTTGAAGCTGGCGGTGGTGCCCGTTTTCAGTCTCTTTATTTTTATTGTAACGAAGACGCTTTTGCGATGATGGACGCCTTCCGAAAAACTGTCGGTCCTGATGCAAATCTCCAAACTTTAGCCCGTGGAGTGAATGTTGTCGGACTGGAGTCACAGAGCAGTGATATTATCCGTTTGCACGCGAAGCTTTTTAAAAAACACGGTATGACAACTATTCGTAATTTCGACGCTCTGAATGATGTTAATAATCTTATACACAGTGGTAAGAGCATTGTGGAAGAGGGACTCAAGCATCAGGTTTGCGTTACCCTTATGGAACTTCCCCCCGGGTGTAAAGGTGCTCACGATCCTGATTTTTATGAAGCAACTTTAAGAAAAATCCTGGATGCTGAAATCCCGTTTGATGGCGTCTGTTTTAAAGATGCCTCAGGAACACTAGTTCCATCCAAAGTTTATGAATCAATAAAAAGAGCCCGCAAAATGCTTCCAGCGAATACGCACATCCATTTTCATACTCATGAAACTGCGGGAATTGGGATCCTGGCAAACAAAGCCGCCCTCGAAGGGGGCGCTGATGCGATTGATCTCTCCATGGCCCCCTGTTCAGGCGGAACCTGTCAGCCCGATATACTTGTCATGTGGCACGCGTTGAGAGGAACTGATTATAAACTCGATGTGGATGTTGATAAAGTACGAAAGGCATCGGAAGTTTTTAAAGATTGCATGAAGGACTACTTTCTTCCACCTGAAGCCACTGCCGTAGAGCCGCTCATTCCATGGAGCCCAATGCCGGGCGGTGCCCTGACAGCGAATACCCAGATGCTGAGGGATAATGGTATTATGGAGAAGTACCCGGAAATCATTAAAGCTATGAGAGAGGTTGTGGAAAAGGGCGGATATGGGACTTCAGTTACCCCTGTTTCACAGTTTTACTTTCAGCAAGCCTTTAATAATGTCATGTTCGGTCCATGGAAAAAAATAGCGGAACCTTACGGAAAGATGGTCCTCGGGTATTTTGGAAAAACTCCCGTATCTCCAGATTCTGAAGTTGTAAAAATAGCCTCTGAACAACTGAAGCTTGAGAAAAATTCTACTCCTCCTATTCAATTGAATGACGCTGATCCTAAAAAAAGTATTAAGAACGCAAAAGAAAAACTGCGCTCTGAGAATATTGAAGAAACAGAAGAAAATATTTTTATAGTGGCTACATGCGGAGAGAAGGGAACTAAATTTTTAAAAGGAGAAGGGGAGGTCGGAGTCCGGAAGAATAAAAAGGAGGAGGCAACTTCTCGGGCAGACTCCGGCAGCGCGGGCACGTATGTTGTGACAGTCAATGGAAAAGAACACTCTATGGTTATTGAAGGAGACAAAGCTACCGTTAATGGAAAAGTTTTCGAGGTGGCCATTCGCGCGGATGAAAACGGAAAGGCAATAGAAACCTCGACTAAAACATCCTCAGCGGAAACGACAGAAATAACCGCGCAGATGCCCGGTAAGATATTGCGCATTCTTCATAAGGAAGGGGATGTGATTAAGACGGGAGAGTCTATACTGGTGATTGAATCGATGAAAATGGAGGTTCAGATAACAAGCACAGTTTCAGGAAAACTAAGTAAAATAGCAGTATCGGAAGGGGAACAGGTTACCACAGGTCAATTACTGGCAACCGTTAATTAGTCGCAGTTATTTTATTTTACTGCGACTTATACAACGCTATTAGAAGCTTTATCATATCTTATCTGTGAAAATCTGTGTCCAAAAAAGACTTTATTAACAGGCACTAATTAGGCTCTAACTCGCCACCCCACACGTTATGAGTGGATCCATCTTCACATCGGACAAGCATCTGGCCCCATTCACCAAATCCCTTTAAAATACCGGTCTTCCTCTGTTTTCCCTGTAGTACGGTAACTGTTTTTCCAATGCAGGATGAGCGAAGCGTCCAATCGTCCCGAATTCCGGAAAAACCTTCATCTTCCCAACGGGATATCCAGTCAGGGAGCATTTGAAGGATTGTGTCAAGAACTGTTTTAAGCAGAAGATTCTCTCCGGTTTCTATAAAAGTGGAAGTTGCAGGTTTGTCTATATTTTTTGCATCCTCCGGGCTCATATTTACGTTCAGTCCGACTCCAACAACAGCCGCTTCGCCGTGAAGAGGAGGTCCATGGCACTCTTTAGCAAGAATCCCGCAAATCTTTTTCCCTTTAACCAGCAGGTCATTGGGCCACTTGGTATAAGAGTGGACTCCAAGTGTATCCAGGGCCGAAGCAACTCCTAAAGCCACGGCCATGGAAAGGGAAGCAAGTTGTTTAATGTCCGCCCGGGTTTCCATTAGGAAAGAGAAGGTAAGGTCCTTGCCCGGTTTCGAAAACCAGTGCCTCTCAAAGCGCCCATGTCCGGCTGTTTGTTCAAGTGTAGCCAGAACAAATCCCGATGGAATATTTTCACCGGACTTTATTCGCTCAAGAATCATGTCACTTGTAGATGGGAGCTTGTCATGCCATTCCGGTGTTAGAAAAAAAATTTGTTGCACTTTAACCCCTTATTTTTTCTGCTGTTTGTTACTATTAGAAGGAGAAGTTCAAACCTCGCATTGGGACTTCTTTATTTATATTAACAGATATTCATCAGGTTTAATAGGTCGTAGCAGATCCTGGGGATTTATTATCAAAAGGGGCCAGAAGCGTAACCTTGGAAGCCTCATATTTCTTAACATCCGCAAGTTACCATAACATATCTTATCGGAAGTTAACTAGGGGTGTTGGAATTTGCCGGATTTTGATAATTTAGTCATGTATGTATCGATATCTTTGGATTGTGGATAAAGTACTACCAATTTTTGGTATATTTCAACGGCCTTATCATCTTTTCCTGTTGTTTTATAAAGTAACGCAAGGTTTTTATATAACTCTTCTTTCGGATACTGAAAATCCGTTCTTGCAATCAACTCTTCAAATATTATGATAGATTTATCATACTCTTTCTTCTCCATCAGTGAATAACCAATTCCTACCTGCGCAATTTCATTAAACAGACTTAACTTCTCGATATCCTTTGTTATCTCAGTAAAGACTTTTGAGGCCTCATCATACTGATTAGCGTTAAAATTACTGTTGGCAACCATTACCTCTTCATGTGTTTTGGAAAAAAACGCCCCTTTTTTTGCTGCATTCCACTTTATGAAAAAGCCGGTAGATGCGATTACAGCGACTCCAAGCACAGAGACAAGAAGAATGGTCTTGGAATTTTCGTTAATATACTGCAAAGCTCTCTGGCTAAATGATATAAATTCGTCCGGTTCCTTTAACTTTTGCCTGAATGTTTTTTGCCTGATCTTAACAGCCATAAAATAATTGCTCCCTTTTAAAAGCACTAATTATCAAATTATCACAAATTAAAATTAGCGAAATTCGTGGTCCAATATTTCAATAGATTTTTTTTTCAACAAGTTTTTGGGCGTTTTGAAAAACTGTTTCAATTTCCCTCTTGGAAAGTCCTGATCCAATCAACACCAATTCAGCCATTTCTTTACTCATTAAATCTCCCGGTGCGTGTGTATCAGTATTAAAAATTAATGGCGCACCCGTCTTTTGGGCCGTCTTAACTACATGGCCGTTTGTAAAGGAATGGCCTTTTCTACCGCTTATTTCAAGATAAATGTTTTTTTCAGCCGCAATTTTAGCGTCCTCTTCATCAATGACACCGGGATGAGCTAAAATATCAATATCAGCTAAGAGCCCGGCGTGGTTTGTCCCTTTTATCACCGGTTCAACCACAGTTTCGCCATGAAGTAGAGCAATCTTTGCACCGAGCGCCCTTCCCTTTTTTACCAGATCGCCAATTATTTCTATAGGTGTGTGAGTAATTTCAAAACCCGGAATGGTTTTTATTTTCCAGTGTTTATTTATGTCATTGCAGGCGTTGACGATTTGCGGCACGACTGTTTCAATATTTGAACTGTCTACATGATCGGTTATTGCAATGGCAGTAAATCCAATCGCATCACATCTTCGGGCCAGTTCAGATGGAGTTAGAACTCCGTCGCTTAAAAATGAATGCATGTGTAAATCAATCATAAATGTACAAGATTGCAAGCCAAGGATTTTAAAACATTACTAACTAGTTCTAAAAATGAAATGTAAAGTGATACTTTTTAAAATATTCCAATAATCCATTATACAGCATTTCGGAGATAGGAATATAAACTTTTTTTCCACCCTTTGCAATACGGACAATTCTTTTTAGCCTCATGTCGATATCCGATCTCTTGCAGTCATGCAGAGGTTTGGTCCTAATTGACCCTTGAACAAAAATCTATCCAATTCGCTTTCCATTTTTGTTTTCATCCACCCATGAAAGGGCAAACTTTAAAAACTCGCTGCAGTGCGAATTTTTTTTAACACTGTATAAAAAATAATTACATCTTGAGCGAACCTCGGAATAAGAACTTTAAAAATCAAATGCTTCCACTGACAAAAAGTAGTGGCATAAATAATGCTCAATAGCATTCAAATTCATTGTACTTATAAAAAAGGAGGTGGTAGGAATATGCGATAGACTCACCGACATCAACTGTTATTAGCAGCAAAAGGTATTTTTGTTTGACTATTTTTTTCAAATGCATGGCTTATTTGATTCCCGGAGACTAAACCGGGAAGCGATAGGCCTTTCTATTAAACATTACAACGAAGGAGAATATAAAATGGCTGTAGCTACTGACGACCTTATTATTTTTGAAGATAAAAGCGATGGATATATTCAAAAAAAAGCACTGATAAGTGATTTGCCCGGCGGCGGAAGCGGTATGTCTGACCTGGTGGACGATTTGACCCCGGATTTGGGAGGGGACCTGGGTGCCAATGGGCACCAAATTAATATGAATGACAATGTAATATCCCGCCCGTTGCTGGAGGACTATGCCGAAAAACTGGAAATTGATACCTCTTCAACAACTACAAAAGATCTTGATCTGGAAACTGCCAATAATTTTGAGATTACCTTAGACAATAACTGCACCTTTACTTTTTTAAATCCACCGGCAAGCGGCAAAGCAGGAAGCTTTACTTTGATCCTCAAACAAGATGGTACCGGAAGCAGAACAACGACATGGCCCGCATCTGTTGATTGGGCTGGAGGTACTGCACCAACATTATCAACAGGAGCAACCGATGTGGATATTTTGACTTTTATGACGAACCGATGGCGGAACAACCTGGTATGGATTCTTCGCGGGAGGTGATTTTAGCTGATGATTTATTTCCCTGAAAATAAAATTATGAAGCCTTTTAATGATTTGCTTTTTCCAAAGCCAAAATTCTTCATGCCTCAAAGGGCAAGGATGGGGGCGGCTGGTATTGCTGTTGGTGGCGGTGATGAAACAAGTTATGCTTTTGATGGCACAACTGATTGGTTAGATGTTGCCGATCATGGAGATTGGGATTTCGGAGCAAGTGCATTTTGTTTAGAGATGCGGTTTAAAAGTTCAAGTGCCACAAATCAATATCTGTTTACAAGGTCACCACAAGGGAACAGACCGTATGTTCTTCAAGTCAATGCTACCACGGGGGACATTAGGTTTTCTGGTAATGATTTTGGAGCTTGGGATTTTACTACTACTGAATTTAATGTTACTGATGGGAACTGGCATCATATAGCTGGTGTAAGTACAGGGGTTGCTGGTGCAACACAAAAGGTATACGTGGATGGAGTTGCCTCTGCTACATCTGCAACGTCAAGTGCTTCTTTAATAGCGGATGCAGGAGAGCTAAGAATGGGCAGCAGACATGATGGAGGAGCTGGACACGTTAATGGAAATATGGACGAGATAAGAGTATCTAATGTTGCAAGATATACAACAAACTTTACACCTTCTACGAGACAGTTTAATTCTGACGCTAATACGTTACTGCTCATTCATTGCGGTGAAGATATCGTAACCGGAACAACTGGGAGTGGAGCTACTTTTACAGATTCAGGCAATACAGGTCACACTGTAACCGAGAATGGAAACGCAATTGAAGACACTACAACTTATAAATTCTAAAAGGAAAAAATGGAATTGGGGTCAGACCTAACCTATTGACATTCGCAATATTTAATATCAATAAAACAGGTTTGGTCCTATGCTCAGGGTGGAGCTTTGTCTGCCCTGGGCTATCCTGTCTAAGCCCTTCGGGCTTTTTAATGAATTTAATCATCAAAATTTCTTTCTTCAACCTGTACCACTGCGCCTGCTCTCTACTCTACCCTTTCAGGCTCCTTTTACACACGGAATTTGATCCTCCTTTCTGTCTGTAACGCATGTTACATTTTTTTGTAACATAGATTACAAAAAAATGTAACATATTTGCTTCCTTAAAAAACTCATTTTGATAGAATCATGCCCATAAATGCATAACATTTTCTAACTGTTATAGTCAGGGAGGTGATAGGAAGATGCGATAGATTTATTGAGATCAAGTGTTATTAGCAGCAAAAGGTATTTTTGTTTGACTGTTTTTTTTTCAAAAGCGTGGCTTATTTGTTTCCCGGACCCTATGCCGTGAAGCGATAGGCCTATTTAATTAAACTTTACTAAAGAAGGAGAATGTAAAATGGCTGTAGCTACTGACGACCTTATTATTTTTGAAGATAAAGACGATGGATATATCCAAAAAAAAGCACCGGTAAGTGATTTGCCCGGCGGCGGAAGCGGTATGTCTGACCTGGTGGACGATACGACCCCGCAATTGGGAGGGGACCTGGATGCTAATGGAAACGATATAAATATGGGGGACAATCTGATAACCCGCCCGGAGCTTAAGGACTATGCCGAAACACTGGAAATTGATACCACTTCAACAACCGCGAAAACTCTTAATCTGGAGACTGCCAATAATTTTGAGATCACCTTAACCGATAACTGCACCTTTACTTTTTCAAATCCACCGGCAAGCGGCAAAGCAGGAAGCTTTACTTTGATCCTCAAACAAGATGGTACCGGAAGCAGAACAACGACATGGCCCGCATCCGTTGATTGGGCTGGAGGTACTGCACCAACATTATCAACAGGAGCAACCGATGTGGATATTTTGACTTTTATGACGACCGATGGCGGAACAACCTGGTATGGATTCTTCGCGGGAGGTGATTTTAGCTGATGATTTATTTCCCTGAAAATAAAATTATGAAGCCTTTTAGTGATTTACTTTTTCCAAAGCCAAAATTCTTCATGCCTCAAAGGGCAAGGATGGCTGCGGTAGGGGTACAGAATGGACATAGATACTGGCGATCTTACAAAACAAATTCCACCGTTGGAGGAGGTTCTCACAAAGAACTCAGGGTTGAAGATAGTGAAGGATCAGTTACTATCAATTCAAGTATGCTGTCGCATTCAGGACTTGTTATATGGGATGCAGTTAAGGTAGTTGATGGAAGCACAAGTATAACTTGCTTTCATACGGATACGTCAGGTGTTGGTTCTTATTGCAAAATAGATTTTGGGGCTGGTAATAATAAAAAACTAACAAAGTGGGAATATTACGCTGATGCTTACGCTACATATTGTTATTGGAATATAGAATACAGCGATGATGATTCAAGCTGGACTAGCGTATATACAGGTCTTGCTATAGGTGCAGGAGGCTGGCACACGGCAACATGGTAAGCAATCTTTATATTTTAAGGAGTTTTGACATGACGAATAAATATAGTCATATAAGCGATCCTGATGATGAAATACTAAAAATGCTTCCTACTAGCTGGAAATATGGTGACTACAATGTAACTTTTTCTGAAAATACTACAGTAGAGCAAAAGGTCTACTATCTTTTAGATCGTTTGAGTTCGTGAATGAAACTTAATGGGTTGTAGGTATAAGTTCCGAGAAGAGAGGGTATAAAGATGAAGTTGTAAATTTCATAACTGGAAGTTAAGGACAAATCCGTGATTTTAAGTGGTCACTATCTGGTCACTCAAAACAAAGTAAAACTTTAACTAATCTATATAAAATATTGTTTTAAAAATGCCCCCGGCGCGATTCGAACGCACGACACCTGGATTAGGAATCCAGTGCTCTATCCTGCTGAGCTACGGGGGCCAACAGTTTAAGTTAGAATTT
>DASCNB010000124.1:0-2041 GCA_036011265.1 Nitrospinota bacterium
AGATTTACTACTCAACCAATCTTGCTGGAGTGATTGATGGACTCATGAAAATCGAAGATGCGACTCCTGAACTTTTGGAGCAATGGGACAAAAGCAAGAGAGAGGAATATGAATTAGAGAGAAAGGAAAAAAATTAAAATTGAACTTCTGTAATAGAAAAATCATAACTCTAAGGGTGGTACTAAGATTCATGGTAGGTCATGGTGTCATACCTTCTAGGCGGGACGTGCAAAGCCACCCAGCATAGAAAGTAGTAAAACTAGAATCAAAGTTTGAATAACCCAGCCAATAATGCAGACCCCAACAGCCCGAAATGTACTTTGATAATCAAGAGCCTGCCTCACCGCAATGACCATGGCGATTAGCATCCAAATCGAAGCAACCAGATAGACAATTCCCGTCAGCCCCGGAATGATACCTAATATCCGAATCAACCCAGGGGAGCTTGAAAAGCCGATCGTTCGTAACAACTCACCATGATCTGCCTTGGTCTGTGGTTCAGGAAGAAGTTTCGTACCAACAATATAAGTAGTATACGCCCAGACATACCATCCAATTAAGGCGGCCATTGTTCCAAATAAAATCCCGCTACCGAACCCCCCTGTTCCAATACTTCCTATTCCGGCGGCTAGACTGGAAAGAACCACAACTCCCGTAGCCTGGCCCATTGCGGTTTTGTCCGCCTCAACCTCTTCGTAAACGTTAACATCTAGTTTTGCGGCACCAATCATACGATCCTTAAGACTAGTCACTTTATCCTCCTTTGATTAATTTATTGCTGCAATAGATGTCTATATAACTATAGAGCCAAGCAAATACTTTGAGCCTTCTGATTATATCACCTTCAGTTGAACCATTTAAGAAATAATAGTAAATATCGATTGATTTTATTCTCCAATTTATTATACATTTAAAAAGTTACAATTCCACCGTAGCCAAATTATAGTCAACTCCAATTGTTCAACGTCTTACCCATATATAGAAAGATAAAGAAAAGCAATCCTTGAATTATCTGGACAATGACCACCTGCTTAACAGTCATGGAGTCATAAGTAAAAGCCAGCTATAACTATTTGCAAAATCAATTGACTGTTTGACCTTGCCCCCGAAAACTGATCCACTGAAAAAGTGATTTTTTTGGTAAACTAAATTTCCCAGATATCATCTATTAAAATGACATGGAAATATTAGATTATGAATGTAATTGAAATTCGGAAGAGTACTAGAAACTTTAAAAAAATCCGCCTTGCCACAGATGTTATAGAAAAAATAAATTCTTACATCAATGAACCTCATAACCTTACCGGACCATATGACACTCTATTTAATTTCGAGATATTAATTGAAAACGACTTCAAAGAAAAAGAAAAAATAGGCACGTATGGTTTTATAAAGAATGCCGCTGGGTTTATCATAGGCAGTTGTGCGAATGAGTCTAGAACCATATTTGAATTTGGTTTCGCTCTTGAAGGTTTAGTTCTTTACCTTACCGAACTGCAGATTGGGACATGTTGGTTAGGTGGCACGTTCAAAAGACAAGAAGTAATGAGTACTCTTGAAATTCCAGACGGTAATATTATCCCTGCAATTATAGCTATAGGTTATCCAGAACAAAATGAACACTTCCGGTCGTGGGCACAAAGAAAGTTATTAAGCTCAGACCACAGAAAACCCGAAGATACCCTGTACTTTTATGAAACTTTTGAACAACCTCTAACTAATAAGGGAGAAATTTACAAAAAAGCCCTTGCCTATATGAGACTCGCCCCTTCTGCCAAAAATAAGCAACCTTGGCGAATTGTTGTAAGTAGTGATTTATCACAAGTACATTTTTATATTGCAAGTGCACTAGCTGATAACAAAGCTTATGCATGTGAACCAGAATATATTGATATTGGAATTGCTTATAAGCATTTCAAAATAGGTATAGACACACTTGGGTTTACAGGAAAATTAAAAGCTGAAGAACCAACAATCCAAAACCCAAAAGATTATATATATATAACAACATGGAGTAGAGATTAGAGACATTTTACTGTGT
>DASCNB010000125.1:0-17316 GCA_036011265.1 Nitrospinota bacterium
GTTAAAAGGAATGGAAAAGTCGAAGTGATTGTTAATGAAATAAACGCAAGGGTTACAGGCGCTACTTACCCCTCTGTTCTGGCCAGACATTTTCTTCCACACAAGGCATGGATTATGAGGAATTTGAAGTTTGATAGCGATGTGCAGGGTCATCAATTATTAACTAAACTTGATCGCAACGGCCTGTTGTTTAAAAAAGATATGGAAAGAGGGATATTGCCTTTTAACTTTAATCAGGATGAGTCCGGGAATGTTAGCAAAGGTCAGTTTCTTTTTTTAGCCTCTGATACGGAAGAGTGTAAAAATTTATTAGAGAAGATACAAAATCTTTTTCCATCAATATGTAAATTTGATAGAGATTAGGAGAAAAAATGAAGGATGATCTCAGCCATCGTCTTGTGGCGTTAACCCGCGACCTTGTCCTTATTCCAACCATCAGCTCACGTCCCGATAATATTGAAAGGTCTATTGAGTTTATAAAAAACCATCTTGAAGAAACCGAAGGAATAACTATCCAGACACATTCTTCTCACGGCATCCCCTCTATAACGGCACTTCCAAAAAATCAGCCAAAGCCGGATGTACTTTTCTGCGCTCATGTCGATGTTGTTACTCTGTCGGAAGATGCCTTGTACAGGTCACGTATAGAGAACGGAAGGATATATGGGCCGGGGGCAGCCGATATGAAGGGCGCTCTTGCTATTCTTCTTGAAATCTTTCGGGACATCCATACGAGTGTCCCTGAAGCCTCTTTAGGGATTATGATTACGACAGATGAAGAAAGGGGAGGGGACTACGGGGTAAAATTTTTGCTTGAAGAAAAGGGATTAAAATGTGGTGTCGCGATAATTCCAGACTCGGGTTCATTAAACGAAATCACTGTTGAAGAAAAAGGGATTTTACACCTGGCTGTCCGCTGTCATGGGCCTGCAGGGCACGCCTGTCGTCCATGGATGGTAGAGAACCCGATGGAAAAACTATTGGACCGCCTTAGACAGGTAAAGTCCTTCTTTAATGAGATGAAAAAAGACGGAGATGATCACTGGTATTCGACATTTACCGTCACAATGATACGAACGGAAAATGAGTCGTACAATCGTATTCCCGCGCATGTTGAAGCAATTTGTGATGTCCGCTTTACTCCTCCATGCACAACTGAAAAAATGATCAAAATCCTAAAAGATAAACTCGGTAAAGAGATGGAGTTGGAAGTCCTGATTTCAGCAGAGACATCTCAATTTTCACCTGATCCCCTTTTTATCTCTGTAACCGAGGAAGTTACCGGCAAACCGGTTAATCTTTGTAAAGCGCACGGGGCAAGTGATGCCCGGTTTGTTACTGCTCTTGGTATTCCGGTCATATTATCCCGTCCTATCGTCGGAAATATTCACTCGGAAAATGAATGGATTGATATTGAATCGATGTCTACTCTCTACCGGATTTATGAAAAGTATCTGACAAAGAAGCTTATAAAATGACTATAACTTTTTTAAAATGATTGATTAATAACCACGAAGAGCACGAAGATCACGAAGGGAAAATTTTAAATACTAACTGCATTTAATTTTTTTATTCTTGTTCCTTTGTAATTTGTATAAAGCATCTATGGTTTTTAATTTTAATTTAAAAAAAATTTTTGTAATGAAAACTGAATTCAAGTCTTCGCAGGCACTCTTCTTTGGGCGAATCTGCGAAGCAAAATATGAACTCTAAAGCCTGTAAGGTTGTAATAATAAAACTTCTTCGTGTCTTTCGTGAGCTTCGTGGTAGAAATTGGGTTATGGACCTGCTACAAAACCCTTGCAACAGATCAGAAATAATTATAGTGTGAGAATGTAGTTAAAGTCCTGTGCCTCAATGAGACTGGCAAAGTTATTCAGGACAGAAAAGCAAACATTAAAAAACGGAAACAATAGAGGAGTTTCGCGCTATGAAAAAAAAACATGACTTTTCGGATTTAATTGAGAATCCTTCTGAAAAGCAACTGAAGAAACAGGTAACTCTTCGACTGAATGTCGATGTGATTGACTATTTCACGAAGCTGGCCGGGGAAACAGGGGTACCCTATGATAGCCTTATTAACCTCTACCTTCAGGATTGTGCCAGGTCCAAAAAGAAATTGAAATTCAAATGGGCGTCCTGAAGCACTTTCAGAAGCATTTGAAGTGGTAGTCTGCCCTGTTCCAGAGCGGTCCAGTGCTTGCTATGAGGACTAGGAATAAAAAATCCGTCCCCTGAAACCTGATCCCCTCCTATATTTCTGCGGTTTTTGTCTTTGCAGCAAAATTAGCCCGGAATTGTTTTTAGAAAAACCTCTCTATTCCGTGGTCCGTCAAATTCCGCGAAAAATATTCCCTGCCATTGGCCTAGCACTAATGTCCCTCTTTCTATGATAACTGTTTCTGAAGCTCCGAAAAAAGAAGATTTTATATGGCTGTCCGAATTCCCTTCTCCATGGCGGTAGTCAGGGTCATGATGATCAACGAACTTGGAGGTTTTCAGGTTAATGTCATTAAGCACCGCAGGGTCCGCGTTTTCATTGATAGTAATTCCAGCTGTTGTATGTGGGCAAAAGATGAGTAAAATGCCGTCTGGAATTCCACTTTCACGGACAGCTTTTGTAATGTCCCGGGTGATGTCCAGAAATTGACATCTATATTGGGTTTTTACTTTTAAAGTGATCATGTTTTTAAATTTCTGTTCCGAGAGAAAAACTATTTAATAAATTGTTATAGTGCCATCACAATGAAGCAAAGCGAGATTCTTCGCAAGCTAAAAATGGCAAGAAAAAACTATGCGTGAGTCACCCTGAGCCTGCGAAGGGTCCCCATGAAGAATCAGAATTACCCAATAATTTATAATTTAATGGCTAGGAATTTCAATCTTTATAGATTTCCGCTGGAGTTTTTTTCAGCGAAAACAGGAACCTGAATGACAAAAAGCGCCGGGTTGTCATTCCCAAATCTTTTTTATAAAAATTTTTTCATAATCCATTTTGCGATTTCGGAAACATCGTCTCTTTTAAACTGTGGAATATCAAGACCGTACTTATCGTCTGAAATGAGGGCAATAACATGGCTATCGTTTTTGCAGGACAAATTATTTTCCGCTAAACCATCCGCAATTTCTATTTTATGATGATCTCCTTCTTTATATCCTTCAGCAATCAGTAAATCTGTGTTATCAGTATAGCGAGAGGCGATCTCGGTTAAAGAAAGCTCCTTCTCGACATCGCGGACTAAAGCAAGTAGTTTTGGGGAAGATAGAACTGTAACCGTAGCGCCGGCATGTTTATGTCGCCAACTATCCTTTCCCTCTTTATCGAAATCAAACCCATGACTTCTGTCATGTTTTACAGTTGCAATGCGGTACCCTTTTTCAGTCAACACAGGGATAAGCTTTTCGATAAAGGTCGTTTTCCCGCTGTTTGATTTACCTATAAACGATAAAACTGGAATCATAATTTTAAATTTCTACTCTGAGGAAAAAAGTACTTTATAAATTGGCATTTAGCCATTACGATAAAGCAAAGCGAGATTCTTCGCAAGCTCAGAATGACAAGTTAGGGTTCTGAGTGATAGCTTCTCTGTCATGGTGAGCCCGCCGGACCATATGCGATCTCATCGGTTAAATTTATTTAGCAAGGAATTTTTCTATGGTTCATCTCGATAAGTCAAGGCGTTTAAAGAAGCAACTGACACTGCTTAATGTCTATGCCATTGTAGTTGGAGCAACGCTTGGAGATGGATTTTTTCTTCTTCCCGGTATTGCGGCGGAACAGGCAGGGCCAGCCGTGATTCTCTGTTATCTTATTGCTGTCCTTCCTCTTATACCGGCTATCTTCAGCGTTGTGGAACTTTCAACGGCAATGCCTCGCGCCGGTGGGGTATATTATTTCATCGACCGGAGCACACACCCCCTTTTCGGGACCATAGGTGGTGTTGGGACCTGGTGCGCTCTCACCCTGAAAATTTCCTTTGCTCTCATTGGGATGGGAGTCTATATAAATCTTTTTTTTCCCGATTTGCCCATTACACCCCTTGCCGCATCTCTTGCATTGTTATTTGGATTTATCAATTTATTTAGCGCCGGTAAATCAGGTTCGTTACAGGTTATTATGGTTTTTGGTGTTCTGGCATCTATTGGATGGTTCATAGGCGCGGGTTCATTTCATATTGAACCAAGTCACTTCACCGGTTTTTTTAATAAAGGCACCGAGGCATTTCTCTCCACGGCGGGACTTGTCTATATCAGTTATATAGGTATTACAAAGATAGCGAGTGTCTCGGAGGAAATAAAGGATCCTGAAAAAAATCTCCCTCTCGGCATCTTTTTAGCTATGATTACTGTGGTAATTGTTTATGCTTTAGGCACGCTGGTTATCGTGGGTGTTGTCCCTCCACAGAAACTTTTTGGCAGTCTCACACCTGTTGCAGATGCAGCGCATATCCTGGCGGGATCATGGGGAGTAAAAATTACTGCTACGGCGGCGTTGCTTGCTTTTTTGTCCATCGTGAATGCCGGAATAATGAGCGCTTCAAGATATCCGCTTGCTATGAGCCGAGATCATCTACTACCTCAATATTTCACTTCATTTAATAAAAGTGGTATTCCAGACCGCGGAATCTATATTACTATCGCCATGATTCTTCTTGTTATTTTTCTTTTTGATCCACTTAAAATCGCAAAATTAGCGAGTGCTTTTCAACTGTTGATGTTTTCACTTATATGCCTTGCTGTTATTGTTATGAGGGAGAGTAAAATAGAATCTTATGACCCTGGATACAGGTCTCCCCTCTACCCCTGGATGCAGATTTTTGGAATGTTCGCCCCTTTTGTCCTTATTTTTGAAATTGGCATGATCTCCCTGTTGTTTACCTTCGGCCTCGTTCTCCTCAGCGCTGTATGGTATTTCTGGTATGCCCGTGACAGGGTAGAACGGGTTGGAGCAATGTATCATATTTTTGAGAGAATGGGACAGCGTCGATTTGGCGGTCTTGATAGGGAACTACGTGGTATTCTTGTTGAAAAAGGGTTACGGGGTTCAGACCCTTTTGATGAAGTGATTACACGTGCAGAAGTTGTAATGCTTTCAGGAAAGACAACCTTTGAACAAGCTGTATTACGAGCTTCAGATATGTTATCTCAGCATCTGCCATTCACAGCCGGTCAACTCACCAAACGCTTTTTGGAAGACACAAAATTGGGAATGACTCCTGTTACCCGTGGTCTTGCTCTTCCTCACCTTCGACTTCCAAATATTAAGCGGTCTGAAATGGTCCTTCTTCAATGTCGTCCGGGAATCGTTATAGATAAAAATATGCAGACTCCTGATACAGGTTACTCTTCAGGTAGAATACACGCCATCTTCTTTCTTGTCAGCCCGCAGGAAAATCCGGGTCAGCACCTGCGAATCCTTGCCAACATCGCCGGTCACGCGGATGACGATCGTTTCATACCTGACTGGCTCTCAGCTTCAGACGAAAAGCAGTTAAAGAAATTATTTCTTACAGACAAGAATTTTCTCACAATTCTTATTAAAACAGATTCCCAAACCGCTCCGTTGATTGGTCAGACCATTGGTAGTTTGGAATTGCCGGAAAACTGTCTGATTGCTTTTATTCTCCGAATGAATAAAACCATTATTCCCAGGGGAGACACGGTCCTCAATGAAAAGGACCAGATTACTTTTATTGGGGAGCCTGATGCTATAGAGCAACTGTATAATCAATACGGAGGGCGCAAGCAGAAAAAAAAGTTAGAAAAGGATAAATAAAGTTTTTAGTTGCAAAAAAAAATAATCAGGAAAGGCTAATTTCCTTCTATCAAGAGGATTAGAAACGGCTAAAACAAGGACAAGGAGATTCTTCGCTTCGCTCAGAATGACAAGCGAAGGGCTCAGACCTGTCATGAACGAAGTGAAGAGATGACAATCTAAAAACTACCGCCTGTCATTCTGAGGGAGAGTAAGCGACCGAAGAATCTCGATTTTTGCAACATTAAGGTAAAGTCAGAATATATATTATCCTTAATTCTGAACAAACCTAATCGGCAATCTATTAATATGAAAATATCTCTATTTCAAATCAATGCGTTTACAAATGAAGTCTTTTCAGGAAACCCCGCTGCGGTCTGTCCGCTCGAAAAATGGATTGATGATTCCAAAATGCAGAGTATAGCGGCAGAAAATAACCTTTCTGAAACAGCGTTTTTCGTTAAGAGCGATAATCATTATGATCTTCGATGGTTTACGCCAACCACAGAGGTAGACTTATGCGGGCATGCTACTTTAGCCGCCTCTTTCGTATTATTTAATGAACTAAGAATATCAGCAAAGGAAATCGTATTTCATACAAAAAGCGGTCCGCTTACTGTTCAAAAAAAAGGAGAGCTTCTCGAAATGGATTTTCTTTTGCATATACCGATTGACTGTGATGTTCCTGAAGATTTAATCAAAGGCTTGGGCAAGGAGCCGGTAGAAGTTCTAAATTCCGAGGATTATTTAGCTGTGTTTGGTTCCGAAGACGTGGTAAGAAATTTAAAGCCCGATTTTGAACGACTAAAACGTCTCGATTTAAGAGGAGTAATTGTGACCTCACCCGGAGAGAAATCGGACTTCGTCTCCCGATTTTTTGCTCCAAAAGTAGGTATTGATGAAGACCCAGTGACTGGATCCGCCCATTGCTCATTAGCTCCCTACTGGGGAAGAAGACTGGGAAAAAACAACCTACATGCTATGCAATTATCTTCACGAGGCGGAGAATTATACTGCGAAGTTCTTGATGAAAGAATACTGATTTCAGGAAGAGCAGTTAAATTTATGAGACGGGAAATCTTCGTTTGAAAGTGTTTAGCAGCTTTTCCTCTTGGCCTATCCCTTCCGATTAATTCAGTATTGTTGAGAGACAGGTTTTTTCTTGCTCATCTTAGTTCATTTCAATTGAATTGTTTTCATTGTTGAAAATCATAGAATCTTACAATAAACTAACTTTAAAGAAATTTCCAATTTTTATTGGTAGTAATTACTGAAAGAACAATAAAATCTGTACTGATGAACAAAAAAATAAAAATTAAAATACACGAGAAAAAGGTCGCTGAATTTTGCGAGCAAAATTATATTAGAAAACTATCTCTTTTTGGTTCTGTTTTATCGGACAACTTTCCGACTGATAGTGATATCGATGTGCTTGTGGAGTTTGAACCTGGACATGTGCCGGGGTATATCACTTTAGCAGGGATGATGCTTGAACTTTCAGATATCTTTGAAGGGCGTAAGGTTGATTTAAATACACCAAAATGCCTGAGTCGCTATTTTCGGGATGAAGTGCTTTCCACGGCAGAGCCACTATATGGCTAAAAGTGACACAATTCGTATAAAACATATGCTTGACGCCGCAAATGAAGCGGTTGTAATGGCAAAAGGAAAATCAGTAAATGATATTAGTATCGACAGGATGCTAAATCTTTCTCTTGTCAAGCTGATTGAAATTATAGGAGAAGCTGCCAGCCGCGTTTCTCTGGATGGACAAACAAAACATGCCGAAATCCCCTGGGGGAAAATTATAGGGATGCGACATTGTTTAGTTCATGGTTATAGTGATGTTGACTTTGAAGTTCTTTATCAAACTATATATGAAGATATTCCTCCTCTAATTGCCGCACTTGAAAAAATAGTTCCACCTGACACTGAGAAATAGTGTAATCAATTTTAATCTCATCATTTTTATTCTATGCATCGATTTTTTTTAAAACAAGAACAGATTCAAAACAATTATGTCTTTTTCAATCCAGAAGAATGTAAACAGATAAAAAATGTCCTGCGCCTTTCAGCAGGAGATCGGATACTGGTCTTGGACAATGGAGGGAACACTTATACTGTGGAAATCTCAAAATCAAATAATAAAACTTTAAAAGGAAATATTATTGAAAAACAGTTTCAAAAACCGGGCAACAAGTTTTCTATCTCATTGGGACAGGCTTTAACTAAAGGTTCTAAAATAGATTTTATTATTCAAAAGGCGACAGAACTGGGTGTGGAAAATATCACGTTTATTGAAACGGAAAGAAGTGTGGTTAAATATAAAAATGTTCAGGCAAAAGACAAACTAAAAAGATGGGAAAAAATCTCCAAAGAGGCTGCGGAGCAATCGCGTCGCTTAACTATTCCAAATGTTTCCTGCCACCGGAATTTAGAAGATTTTTGCGAAACTAATGAAAATGCTTGCCTGAAATTGATATTTTGGGAAGAGGAAAAGGAAAAAAAGTTGAGAGATTGCTTTAAAAATGATATTGGTATAAGCCGTTTGTCAATTTTGATCGGTCCTGAAGGAGGATTCAGCTCAAAAGAAATCGAGCTGACCCGTAAATTCGGCTTCATTTCTGTAGGGTTAGGTCCTCGAATCCTTAAAACAGAAACGGCTGTAATGTCTATTTTAAGCATTATTCAATATGTAGAAGGAGAGTTAGGGTAGAGATATGGGAAAAATAAAAACAGCACTCATTAGTGTATCGGATAAAAGAGGGATTCTGGAATTTGCGAAGTTTCTATCGGAAAATGGAGTAGAAATATTATCTACAGGCGGTACTGCCAAACTTTTAAAAGAAAATAGCCTGCCTGTAACAATGGTCTCAGACTATACAGGATTTCCTGAAATGATGGACGGCAGGGTAAAGACCCTTCATCCAAAAATCCATGGCGGATTATTGGGAAAGAGAGACGATTCAAATCATATGAAAGCCATGGAAGAACACGGTATAAAACCTATAGATATGTTAGTGGTGAATCTTTATCCCTTTGAAGCAACCATCTCAAAAGAGGATTGTTCTTTTGAAGACGCCATTGAAAACATTGATATCGGTGGGCCATCCATGGTGAGGTCCGCTGCCAAAAATCATAAAGATGTCGCTGTTGTCGCAAGCTCTCGCTGTTATGAAAAATTAATACAGGAACTGAGTGATAATGACTTTTCTCTCAGCAAGAAAACAAGGCTGTTGCTGGCACAAGAGGCGTTTGCCCATACCAGCCGGTACGACAGCCTTATTTCAGAGTATCTTTTTGAAAAAAGCGAAACTAATCAATCTGTTTTTCCTGAAAATTATCATATCCCGTTGAAAAAAGTTCAGGATTTGCGTTATGGAGAAAACCCTCATCAGAACGCCGCTTTTTATATCGATGCTCGATCAGGAAATGCGGACATTACAGAGGCCCAACAGTTACAGGGGAAAGAACTCTCTTTCAATAATATTATCGATCTGGAAGCTGCTTTGAAAGTGGTCCTGGAATTTAAGGAGACAGCTTCAGTTATTATTAAGCATACAAATCCCTGCGGTATTGGCATAGATGAAAGCCTTCTCGAATCCTTCAAAAAGGCGAAGGAAACAGACCCTGTTTCTGCTTTCGGGGGTATTATCGGATTTAACAGAATCGTTGACGCGTCAACCGCTGAAGAAATTGTGACGACTTTTGTCGAAGCTATCATTGCGCCTGATTACGAAAAAAAAGCGTTAGAGATATTTACGAAGAAGAAGAATTTAAGATTAATGAAGCTACCGATGGGAGAGAAAAAAAAGAACGGGGGAAGCTTGGACATAAAAAGGGTGTCGGGAGGTTTACTTTTGCAAAATAATGACAATATAGATTTAGTGGAATCACAACTCAAAGTGGTTACTAAAAAACAGCCTTCGGAAGATCAATGGGAAGCATTGCGTTTCGCGTGGAAAGCGGCAAAGCATGTGAAATCGAATGCCATTGTTTTTGCAAAAAAAGACCGTACTATTGGTATTGGCGCCGGACAGATGAGCCGTGTTGATTCCACAAAGATTGCAGTTGAAAAAGCAAAAAGTCCTGTAAAAGGAACTGTTATGGCGTCAGACGCCTTTTTCCCTTTTCGAGACGCAATTGACGCGGCTGCTGAAAATGGGATAACAGCTATAATTCAACCGGGTGGTTCTATAAAAGATGAGGAAGTAATTACGGCAGCCAATGAACACAAAATTGCTATGGTATTTACCGGTATCCGACATTTTAAACATTAATTTTTAGCGATCTGCTGTCAGCAATTAGCTGATAGCTAAGATCATAGCTCAATCATGAAAGTCTTAGTCATAGGCAGTGGGGGAAGAGAACACGCCCTGGTGTGGAAAATTTCCCAAAGCCAGATGGTTTCTGAAACCTTTTGCGCTCCTGGAAATGCGGGGATATCTGATCTGGCAAACCTTGTTGATATTAAGGCTGATGATGTTGATGGTTTGCTTAACTTTGCCAGAGAAAAAAAGATTGATTTAACAATCGTAGGTCCTGAACTGTCTCTAACTTTAGGGATAGTGGATCTTTTCGAAGGAGCAGGGCTTAAAATTTTTGGCCCATCTAAAAAAGCTGCTGAGCTGGAAGGGAGCAAGGCCTTTACCAAGAATCTCCTAAAAAAATATAATATCCCCAGCGCAAACTATGAACTCTTTACCTCTTCCCGGAGTGCCGGAGAATATCTGAAAAATCAGAAGTTTCCAATTGTAATTAAAGCGGATGGTTTAGCCGCCGGGAAAGGTGTAATCATTTGTGATTCTTTAGAAAGCGCGGAACACGCGGCAGAAGAAATTCTGGATAAAAAAAAATTCGGCAATGCCGGCAATAAAATTGTTGTTGAAGAATTCCTTGAAGGGGAAGAAGTTTCTGTTCTTGCTTTCTCTGATGGAAAAAATATAATTCCTCTTGAACCGGCCCAGGACCATAAAGCAATCTATGATGGAAATAGAGGGCCTAATACCGGCGGGATGGGAGCCTTTTCTCCAGCGCCCATTGTTACCGATACTCTTGCTGAAGAAATTCTGGAAAATATTTTGAAACCCACTGTTAATGCAATGGCTCAGGAAGGAAGGACCTATAAAGGAATTCTCTATGCGGGGTTGATGATTATACAAGGAGAACCAAAGGTCTTGGAATTTAATGTGCGGTTTGGCGATCCTGAAACCCAGCCCATTCTTATGCGGATGGAAAGTGACATCGTGCCACTTTTTCTTGCTGCTATTGAGGGGTCATTGGACAGTCAAAAAATAAAATGGCATAAAGACGCATCTGTGTGCGTTGTTATGGCATCGGCAGGCTATCCCAACAGCTATCCCAAGGGGGAAGAAATCCTTGGTGTTGATAAGCTGAAAAATAAGAGTAATACCGTTGTTTTCCACGCAGGAACAAAAATAATTGATAGCAAATTAGTGACTAATGGAGGAAGGGTCTTGGGAGTTACGTCCCTTGGAGTTAATGTTTCGGAAGCCATCAAAAACTCTTATCGGGCCGTCTCAAAGATTTCATGGGAAAATGTATATTACCGAAGAGATATTGGAAAGAAGGTGGTAGAGTGATGGGGCTATTTGAACGAAAATTCCGTGTTGGAAGAATTATTTTAGGTTTTTTTGTTTTATCAGTATTTCTTTTACTGGCAGACAATGTATCAGCAGAGAGAGGAGCATCTTTTGCTTTTAATAATGGCTACCGAGCCGATGATCTCGATTGGAATATTGCCGGGGATAGTACCGGGAACAATCCAAATATTTTATCGGAGTTGAGCTGGAACGATTTAAAGATTTATCAGGCTAAAGCTGATGGCAGAGTTATTTTAGATTGGTTCTACCTGCGCGGCTCAATAGGTTATGGTTGGATTTTAGATGGTGAAAATCAGGATTCAGATTATGGGGCGGACAACCGCGCTCTGGAATGGTCCAGGTCAAATAATAGTGCTGATAATGGAAATGTAATGGATGCTTCTGTAGGCATGGGGTATCCGTTTGAGCCCGGACCCGGGTGGTTGAGAATGACGCCTCTTCTGGGTTATTCCTTCCATGAGCAAAATCTCACTATGACAAATGGAGAACAAACTCTCTCTGACTCCTCTATCTCAATTCCATTATTTGGAATCTCACCTTCCCCGGTTGGACCGATCTCAGGCTTGAACAGCACCTATGAGTCGAACTGGAAGGGGCCATGGGCTGGCATTGACCTCTCCATTGAGGCAAGCAGAAGTCTTAACCTTTTCGGTAGTTTTGAGTATCACTGGGCAAATTATGAGGCTGAAGCAAACTGGAACCTTAGGACTGACTTTGCGCACCCGAAGAGCTTTGAACACATTGCGAATGGCAAAGGGATTGTGGTCTCTGGCGGGGGTACTTATGCTATCGATAAGCATTGGCTCATCAGTGCGAATGTAGATTACCAGAAGTGGTCTACTGATGCAGGCACTGATCGCACCTTCTTTTCTAGTGGTGCTACGTCCATCACTCGTCTCAATGAAGTCAATTGGAGTTCCTTCGCGGCATTGTTAGGAATAGTGTATCGTTTGTAGGCTCTCACAGTATGGCTAAGTCGCACCCAAAGGTACCGGAGGCTCAAAACTATTATTGGTTATCAATTGGCAGTAATTTAGTTAGCTGGCAGGCAGTAGAGAACGGAGAACAGAAGGCAGAGGACAGAAATTTTGGATTTTAAAATCTGCAATTTGAAATCTTAGATCTGCAATTCACTTAGCATTAGCCGCATTTTGAATAACCACACAGGCGGCATAGCAGGCAGCCATCGGCATGTTCAAGATTTCCACCATTGCAATCCGGACAGATCATTATCGTGGCTAATTCAAGAAGGTGCGGGTCATCAGGCTCTTCAAACTTTGTATCTGATATGGGTTGATTTCCATTCTTTTCTTCTTTTTTTCTTTTTAGATATTGATGAATAGCTTTTCCAATAGCATCCGAGCAGGATAAGATCTTTTGACCGTTTTCCCATGATTGCTGGTGGCAGCTTATTCCGCGTAGTTGTTTGGCAATGATATCCGGTTCAATATTTGACCTGAGGGAGAGCGAAACCAGACGCCCTATAGCTTCTAACTGGGAAGCCGCGCATCCACCGGCTTTTCCCATCTGGGTAAATATTTCAAAAGGGATTTCATTGTCACATTCATTCACAGTTAAATAAAGGTTACCGCAGCCCGTTGATATCAACTGGGTACTCCCTTGAGTTACTTTTGGTCTCGGTCTCGGAGTTATTTTTGCGGAGGGTTGTTGTTCCTGCGAGGGTTTGGCAGTACCTTTAGTTAGTACCTGTTTTGATCTGCTTCCGTCCCTGTAAATTGTAACCCCTTTGCATCCGGTAGAGTAAGCAAGCATATAGGTTTTACGCACGTCATCTTCGGTTGCTGAATTAGAAAAATTCACTGTTTTGGAAACAGCATTGTCCGTACCTTTTTGAAAAGCTGCCTGCATTTTTATATGCCGTTCAGGAGCAACTTTATGCGCAGTAACAAACAACCCTGCGACATCTGACGGCACATCAGGAGTATTCTCAAGGTGTCCTTTATGAGCAATGGTCTTCATCAACTCATCTGAATAGAACCCTCTTTCTTTTGCTATCTGTTCAAACAAGGAGTGAACTTCTATCAACTCGTCATTATCCATTACCGTTCTCACATATGATACGGCAAAGATAGGCTCAATACCGGAAGAACAGTTGGCAATAATACTAATAGTGCCTGTTGGCGCGATTGTAGTGGTTGTAGCGTTGCGGGGTTTTATCTGGTCCTTGTTCAGAGCAGAGCCGAAGGACGGTTTATCAAAAATACTGCCTTCAAAATTCGGGAATAAACCCCTTTTTTCTGCTAATAAGACAGATGCCTTTTTTGATTCTTTGTTAATAAAAGACATAACCACTTCTCCAATCGTTACAGCATCATCAGAATCATAAGGGATTCCCAGTTTAATAAGCATATCAGCAAACCCCATAACCCCTAATCCAATTTTCCGGTTTGCCTTGGTTATCATTTCAATTTTTTCCAGAGGGAAATGGTTCATCTCTATAACATTATCCAGAAAATGAACCGCTTGATGAATCGTATAAGAAAGTTTTTCAAAATCTATTTCCTGCAAAATTAATGGTGAATCTAAAGAGCCATTCATATCTCCTGAGTTAAGTTTCACATTGCTGGAACTTTTCCTTTTGTTGACCATGGTTGAAAGGTTAATGGAACCGAGATTGCAAGATTCATATGGTAGTAAGGGTTGTTCACCGCAAGGATTTGTGCTTTCAATGGCGCCTGAATTGGGGGTAGGGTTATCCCTGTTTATCCGGTCAATAAAGACAATTCCCGGGTCGCCGTTTTTCCATGCCGATGAAACTATATTGTTGAAAACCTTTTCAGCGGAAAGTTTCCCTGAAATTTCGCCGGAATGTGGATTATAAAGGTTGTAATCCTCTTGTTTAATAACTGCTTTCATAAACTCGTCAGTTAAGGCGACGGAAATATTAAAATTATTTATCTGGTTATCATCTTGTTTACATGTGATAAAATTCTCAATATCAGGGTGGTCAACTCTGAGAACTCCCATGTTTGCTCCACGTCTGGTTCCGCCCTGCTTAATGGCTTCAGTAGCCGAATCAAACACTTTCATGAACGAAATAGGACCGCTCGAAACTCCGTTTGTTGTCGCCACAGGGGAGTTTGCCGGGCGGAGACGAGAAAAGCTAAAGCCAGTTCCTCCCCCGCTTTTATGAATCAATGCAGTATCTTTAATGGTTTCAAAAATGCTTTCCATGGAATCTTCAATAGGCAAAACAAAACAGGCGGACAATTGCTGTAACTCACGTCCGGCGTTCATTAAAGTTGGAGAATTAGGCAAAAAATCCAGGTTCGTCATCAATTTATAGAATTCTTCTTCAGTGACTGAAACATCAGCATCCGGATCAAATTTGAGGTCTGCAGAAGCAATATTTTTTGCAACCCTGAGAAAGAGATCTTTCGGTTTTTCAATGACTTTCCCGTCTTCATTTTTCTTTAAATACCTTTTTTCCAATACCCTGAGTGAATTTTCAGATAAAACAGGTTCCGGAAATCTGTCTTCGTTTTTCGTATTACCAGCCTGCTTTATTATGGTTTTAAGTGAACCCGACGGCTCAATAGACTTTTGAGAGTTAGAAAGGGTGCTATCTGTTGTAGAATTTTTATGCGTTTCTTGCACTTCATTTTTACTTTCCTTTACCTTCATAATATGCCCTTTCCCCGTTATATTTTTACATTAAATGAGGTGCAATTGATCCTCTATTTTGTGTGGAGAAGAGAATTTACATCAATATATAGTATATGTCAAGATAAAATTCATATATTTGCAGAAAACTTTGATGAAAAAAAATCTACCACAACAATCCCTTTAATTCACAATAAAAGAATAGCAAAAGTGGGGGCAATTCATTTTGGATTATGCTCAGCTGCATTTATAATGTTAAATTTATCAATGGATTATGAAAATATATCAAGATAAATGAGAGCAAGCCATAAATAAGAAAATTTATTAAGAAAAACCTCTTTTTTTTCTAAAGTTGTACAGTTTTTTGCCGATACGAGATATAAGGATAATTATAATAATGCTAAGAGTTTGATTATAAAAGGATGGCGCTTTTCCAGTGAATTATAATCAAAGGGTACTCTGGTATATCTGTCAAATCAGGATCTGTGCAAGCAATTCAGGTTGTTCCTGGGTTGAGATACACATATTGCTTAATTAATAAAAAGTAATCATTAGCGAGGGGGTATTACAATGGCAGGAGTATCAGTAACATCAATGCAAAATAAAGGTCCAAGCATGATGAAGGCCGGAGGAGGTGGTGAGTTGGATACAGTGGTAAGCGGTGTAAAAAAAGGAGGGCCAACTCAACAAAATTCACTAAATAAGATTGCGAAGTTTAAGCCGACGCAATTAAAAAACTTTTCTTCAAATATCACACAAAATATCTCCAGAAATAAAGAGGCTACACAAAAGAGGACTGCGGAACAAGCGCTGGTAAATGATAAAGTTAAATCAATAAAAGCCCAAAATCCTTTTGCAAATAAAGGTGTGGCTGAGTCGAAGTCTGGCTCGAAATTAAATATTTTAACTTAATTTAAATGACACAGTGTCAACTAGGCTTAACAGGCGTTCTTAGAATTTAGTATGCAAGGATTACTTGAAATCTCTGCGATGGAAAACAGTTATAGACAGGCTCAGCAGGAGTAGTATATAAAACAACCCGTAAAGAGTTGTGAAAAGCATGTAATCCCACCCCACAGGTAAATGGTGAACAACTCTACTTTTAATATTAAAGTTTTCAAGGTTGGGGAGCCCATAGTACAAAATATTTGAAAAACAGACCAGGCTTTTTATCTTGCTTTCTGCCACTAAAATTTTAAGGTCGTAGGTAAGATGACCGATCACGAAAAATAAAAGAGTAAAAAGTCCGCTCAAAATAGGGGTCGAAAAGGAAGAAAATAAAAGCGCGACCGCTGTCACCAGCATCAATTCTATAAAAATAAGGTATACGGCTTTGAAGATCGCCAGTTCGAATGAGCCGGGATAAAAAAAAAGGAGCAGTAAAAATCCGCTTGCCATAATAGCAATTTCAACCAGCAAAGTCAGAATCAGCCCACAATATTTTCCCATCAAAAACTGGTATCTCCCAATAGGTTTGGTAATGATGGTATATATTGTTCGTTTTTCAATCTCCTTATATACCAAGCCAACTCCGACAAAAATCGCGATCAACGTACCAAATAATGAGATCATTGAAAGTCCCATGTCTTTAATGATTTTGACCTGGTCCCCAACGGAAAGAGTGCTAATGAACACAGAACTGCCTATCATAAGGAGTGCGAAAATAAGGAGACTATAAAGAATTTTATCGCGGACGGCTTCTCGAAATGTATTGACCGCGATGGTAAGAATTTTACCCATACTTTTTCATAAAAAGGTCTTCCAGTGTTTCCCGACGGTTCTCAAGAGATTGTAGCCTGCCACTCTTTGCTGTTATAATTTTAAGGATATCATCCCTTTCTTTTTCATTTGAAACAGTAATCAGAAGTTCTTGTTCTAAAACCACTGTTTTATTTGATATTTTTTCGATTTGTCGGATTTCCTCGGAGCTTAAATTTACCGCGACAATTTCGATTTTCCTCATATTTTCGTGCAATAATGAATCCACAGTGCCTGTTTCCCGTAATTGTCCTTTAGTAATGATACCTACTCTGTTGCAGATCATTTCCACATCAGAAAGGATATGTGATGAGAAAAGAATAGTCTTCCCTTGTTCTCTCAAATACAAAATAATATCTCTAACCATGGCACGTCCGCCAGGGTCAAGCCCGGACATCGGTTCGTCCAGTATCACAAGTTCCGGATCATTTATCAATGCCTGAGCAATACCTATTCTCTGAAGCATCCCTTTTGAAAAATGTCTCAGCTGGCTATTTTTTTTATGTTGCAATTCCACAAGGGTCAACAGTTCATCGATTTTTTTTGATAAATATA
>DASCNB010000126.1:0-5406 GCA_036011265.1 Nitrospinota bacterium
CTTGAATTAAAAACTAAAACCAACAAAATTCAAAACCTCTTAAAATTTAAAGGAATAAAAAATACAATCATTGCCTGGTCGCTCAATCCGCAAAGCATCATAGATGAAGAAGAGTTTTATTCAGCGTCATTAAAAGAAAGATTAGACGCGGCTTCAGAATGTCAGCGTAATGGATTTAAGACAGCCTTTCATTTTGATCCTGTCATCTTATATGAGGGATGGGAAAAAGATTACAAAGCAGTAATCAAAAAACTGTTTAATCATATTTCTCCTGAAAATATTCCGTGGATCAGCCTTGGCGGACTGCGTTATCGCCCGTCAATGAAACCAATTGTAAAGACAAGATTTCCAACAAACAAATTGATGACCGGGGAACTCCTCCCTTGTGAAGACGGCAAGGTAAGGTATTTTCGGCCTATGCGAAAAAAAATGTACGAACTAATGATTGGCTGGTTGAGAGAATATGATAAAAACCTGAACCTCTACTTCTGCATGGAAGATCAGGATATGTGGAAGGAACAGTTTGCAGGTTTACCCGATTATAAAAACATGGAAAATGAACTGTTTTACAGGGTATAATAATACTTTAGCTTTTAGCAGTTATCTATCTACGGTTAGTAAGTTTGAACACTGACACCTGACCACCGATTTTATATTATGGATTCTGTAAAAAATCAAGCCGCACTGGCAAAAGATAGAAAATTGGGAGATGAGTGGGCAGACTGGGCCGGACAAACGGAAGATCAAAAAGGTGAGATAGAAGAAAGCAAATCTACTTTTTTAAAATATGCTTCCATAGGTTCAGCCTTAATAGTCGCAGGGCTTTTGTTTCTCTGGTACATGATCATTCCACGCCTGGAACAGATCACCCCGGCGTTAACTATTATAGTCGGCATCGGGGTTGTTGTTTTTGCGCTATTGATCTTCCTGATGTTAGGAAGTGTTACTATTACTGCTCTTACTGAAAAAGGCTATCTGCTCTCCTGCGTAAAAGAAAATTTCTTTTTTTCCTACCTGGTCCCTGTTGCTGTACGATTAGGTAAACGGTTTGGTGTGTCCCGTGACCGGATGGGGAATTCATTAATAAAAGTCAGCAATATTATTGTTCATGCAAAATCAAAAAACCGTCCCGAAGATGTAACGGTTGATCCTAACAGGCTCCTTGTTCTTTTGCCCCGCTGTCTTTCGAAAGAGAACAGGAAAGCTATTATGGATACTGTAGAAAAAAACAATATTGTTTCTTTTACCGTCGCCGGAGGCAGCGCGGCTCGATTAAGAATTAAAGAAATGAGACCGCAGGCCATTATTGCCGTAGCCTGTGAAAGAGACCTGGTTAGCGGCTTACAGGATGTGGCTCCAAAAATTCCCGTCCTTGCCATTCCCAATAAGCGTCCCGAGGGCCCGTGTAAGAACACTTATATCAACATTGAAGCGCTCGAAACTTCCATAAAAGATTTTCTTCAAAAGCAGTAATTTCTCCAAACTACGAAAATCACAAAAAATTCTTTCCAACCTGAAACCGGGGTCGCGTCTGACAGCTTTATTTAATTGTCAAAATAGTATCCCCTGATAAAAGGCAAATAATGTTTTATTGTACGGCAGCGAACCATTTTTTTTTAATTAGTTGAAATATGCTTGTGCGTAATTATCCTTGACCTAAGACATTCATTATCGCTATGATTATAAAAAAATATCTCTAGATACCTCCTAAATGGGAAATATCCAATAAAGCTATCATGAATAAATTGGGTTCATTCTCGGTTTCTTCAATTCGAAATTATGCTGCTCTCTCAGCCATAGCTTTGACGTTGCTCGTCACTTCCTCTGCTGTTTGGAACATCGAGAATCTTGATAAGCAAGCCATATATATTGCTACGGAAGAGGCCCGGGCCAACTGGAATAAAGATCAGGCTTTTCGCCGTTGGGCAACGCGCCATGGAGGACTCTATGTAAAACCAAATGAGCGTACTCCACCAAATCCCTATCTGCAACACGTGCCTAATCGTGATGTGCAAACTACCGATGGGGTAAAACTCACATTGATGAACCCTGCCTATATGATGAGCCAAATGACCAAAGAATTTGAGTCCATGTATGGCATCAAAGGCAAGATCACCGGCCAGATACTTCTTAATCCGGCAAATAAAGCTGATCCCTGGCAATTAAAGGCATTAAAGCAATTCGACAAAGGTTTGAAGGAGGTCTCGGAACAAGCAAATATTGATGGGCAGCCCTTCATCCGCTTGATGCGTCCCATGGTTATGAAGAAAGGCTGTCTATTATGTCATGGCCATCTTGGCTTTAAAGTCGGCGATATTCGAGGAGGGGTTAGTATTTCCATTCCTCTCACACCCTACTTTGAGGCAGCCCAGGAAAGCAAAACATCTCTGATCTTCACCCATAGTATTGTTTGGTCAATCGGTATGCTGACCATTGGCTTAGTTTCCTGGCGAGGGCACCGACGGGAAAGGGAGAAAAGGCATGCAGAGGAGGAACGTCAGAAAATACAAGAGAAGCTTCGTCATACTCAAAAACTTGAAAGCCTTGGAGTATTGGCAGGTGGTATAGCGCATGATTTTAATAATATCCTCACTGCTATTCTGGGTAATTCAGACCTGGCGCTTGATGATCTATCACCGGCTTCACCTGCTCATGATTTTATTGAGGAAATCCAGAAAGGAGCAAAGCGAGCGGCTGAATTAAGTCATCAGATGCTTGCTTATTCCGGTAAGGGCAAATTTGTTATTGAAAATATAGATGTAAATGAAATTATCAAAGAAATGACCAATATGTTTGAAATATCCATATCTAAAAAACATACTGTTCAGTATCAACTTGCTAACAATCTATCTTTTGTAGAAGTCGATATAACTCAGATTCGCCAGGTGATAATGAACCTGATAATAAATGCCTCGGAAGCTATGGGTGAAAATAGCGGCGTGATTTCTATCACCACCGGAGCAGTGGTATGTGAAAGATATTTTTTTAAAAATATGTATCTGCATGATGAGCTTCCCGGGGGTCTTTACAACTTCATCGAAGTAAGCGACACCGGAGAGGGAATGGATGAAGAAACCATTAAAAAGATATTCGATCCTTTCTTTACAACAAAGTTTACAGGACGGGGTCTCGGTATGTCTGCTGTTCTGGGGATTATTCGCGGGCATAAAGGAGCTATAAATGTTGAGAGTGAATCGGGTAAGGGCACTAAATTCAAGGTTTTTTTGCCGGTGTCGAGAAAGGCCCCATCTACCACAAAAACCGACAGGGAAGAAACAGCAGCGTCATGGAGAGGGCACGGGACTATTTTGATGGTTGATGATGAAAAAACAATTCGTGAAATGGTAAAAAGGATGCTGGAAAAAATGGGCTATAACGTCATTACGGCAGGTGACGGTCAGCAAGCGGTTGAAATATTCCGCAATCGCTCCAATACGATAGACGGTGTTCTCCTCGATCTTACCATGCCTCTTATGAATGGAGAAGAATGTTTTCATGAACTACGCAAGATCAGGAAAGATATCCGTGTTCTCATATACAGTGGCTACAGCGAGGAAGAAACCGCTCAAAAATTTATCGATCAAGAAGTCAATGGATTTCTACAAAAGCCGTTTCAATTAAAAACACTGAAAGATTCGATGAGAAAGGTATTTGAAAGTGCTTAGCGAGCGTTGTCGGAGCTCTGCTGAGAGAACTTTAAAAAGATTGAATTTCCGCACTGTTAATTAATTTGTGAAAAATTTTTACGTAATAAAACATTTTTCCTCAATAGACACACTCCACTAAAAACCAATCAATTGTTGAATCCTTAAGACAAACATAGTGATAAATCATGTTAAAGTGCTCATTGAGGTGTGTTTGGTTATGCTTTAAAAAACATTTTTTAAGCTCGAAACCAAGTGTCGGAGAGACCCTCCTTGAGCAAAATTGCACTCATTTAGTATAATCTTATCTCTAAAAGAATACGTATTTCGAATATGGGATATCCACAATTAAGGAACCCTTTTCAATTTCTGATTGATGTAGAGTCAAGCAAAAAGCAGACTTTACCTCTTTTTATAAATGCTATGTAAATATGTGCGGACGTTTTTCTCTTAATTGCAATACTTCTGATATAGTAAAAGAATTTAACGTTGATAAGGCTTTAGCTGAATTAAAACCAAGCTATAATATAGCTCCTTCTCAAATGGTTGCTGCCATTATAAATGATGGCAGCAACTGCCTTGTTCAATTTAAATGGGGATTAATACCGTCATGGGCAAAGGACCGGGCTATAGGTAATAAAATGATTAATGCGCGAGGTGAAACACTTTCAGAAAAACCAAGTTTCAAAAATGCATTAAAAAAGAACCGTTGTTTAATTATCGCGGATGGATTCTATGAATGGAAAAAAGAAGGAAAACAGAAGATACCTTTTTATATCCGCCTTAAAACAAAAAAACCTTTTGGTTTTGCCGGCCTTTTCGATAAATGGATTTCACCAGACGGAAAAGAAATTAAATCTTGCGCGATTGTAACAACTCAATCGAACAAACTGCTCAAACCAGTTCATCATAGAATGCCTGTCATTATTCCAAAAGACAAAGAGGGTTTATGGCTTGATCCTGCTATTGAAGATATTAAAGAAACACTTCCTATTCTAAATTCGTATTCTTCTGATGAAATGGAATATTACGAGGTATCTAAAACAGTAAACTCTCCCGCAAACAACTCACCTGAATGCATTAAACCTGATTGATTAAACCATTATTTTACAAGTAATTACAATGATCTCCCTTTTTATCTTGACAGTGAACATTTGTTCACCCTAAAATATTGTTATGGAAAAAGATGAAAAAACAAAAACAAGAATTAATGCTTTAACAGATTTTTATTATAGCAGAGGAAGAATGCCCAGCTTTTCTGAGTTGAGTGAATTATGGGAACTTAAATCAAAAAATGCTGTTTCAAAAACTGTGAATAAACTTAAAAAATTAAGAGTTTTAGAAAAAGACAAAAAAGGCAGGATTATTCCACGCTCTTTAACCTCTCCCCTAAGACTGCTCGGGTTTGTAGAAGCAGGTTTTCCAAGCCCTGCGGAAGAAGAACTCGCTGATACTATTTCGCTCGACAAATTCCTTATACAAAACAAAGAAGCAACATTTCTCTTAAAAGTATCTGGTGATTCAATGTCAGAAGCCGGAATACTGCCCGGAGATATGGTTATAGTTGACAAAGGGAAAAGCCCTAAAACAGGAGATATTGTAATAGCTGAGGTAGATGGAGAGTGGACAATTAAATATTTAAGAAAAAGAGGAAAAAAAATATCACTTGTTCCGGCAAACCCAAAATACATACCAATAACCCCAAAGAAAGAGCTGGTAATTGGAGGAGTTGTAACTGCTGTTGTAAGGAAATATTAAATGG
>DASCNB010000127.1:0-18734 GCA_036011265.1 Nitrospinota bacterium
AAAATTCGCCTTAAATCAGGATGGTCATTAAATTTAATTCCGTACATGTCGTATGCTTCCCGCTCGAACCAGTTGGCGCCTATCCACACAGAGACAATAGAATCAATTGTGCAATCTTTTTCTGAAACAGGGGCTTTTAGTCTGATACGGTGATTTTGTTTAAGGGAGTAAAAATGATAAACCACTTCAAATCTTTCGTTGTGGTCCTCCTGGTTAAGGTAGTCAACAACAGTCAAGTCCATCATAAAATTAAAATCAAGATCGCTTTCTTCTCTTAAAAAGCGGCAGACGTCTAACACAGAGTGTTTTTTAATGACGATAGTGTCATCCCCTCGAAAAGAGTGAGAATCTATGATAGTGTCACCAAATTTTTTTTTCAGTTTTTCGATATTAGAAGACATAATTGTTAACTACCTTCCTCTATTTTTTAGACTCCAGTTTTAGAAACAGGGGACGGTCCTTTTGGAAAATCGGAAAATTTTTCGCCTTGAACTTTGTTCTGTAATTTAATTAGCCCGTCCAA
Organism: Nitrospinota bacterium; assembly: GCA_036011265.1. GTDB lineage: Bacteria > Nitrospinota > Nitrospinia > CAJXCL01 > CAJXCL01 > CAJXCL01. The sequence goes on from DASCNB010000127.1 coordinate 524, forward strand.
AACCATTTCAGGCCGGGGAGGGCAGCCGGGTATATAAATATCAACTGGAATAATCGTGTCAATTCCCTGTACAGTAGCGTAGTTATCATAAAACCCGCCGGATACAGTGCACACTCCATACGCCATGACCCATTTCGGTTCAGTCATTTGATTATAAACTTTTGCCAAAATGGGGGCCTGCTTATGGCTTATAGTGCCAACGACCATCATTAAATCAGCCTGCCTGGGAGAAAACCTCGGCAATGCCGCGCCAAACCGATCTATGTCGTAACGGGGTCCCGCGACCGACATAAATTCCATTCCACAGCAGGCAGTAATAAAGGGGTATAAAAAAAATGAATATTTTCTTCCCCAGTTAACGACATCATTAAGCGATGTCAGGATAACATTGTCACCTAAATTCTTCTCTATTCCCATTTCAAAGCTCCTTTTTTCCAGACATATAAAAGGCCGATGCCTAAGACAACGATGAACAATAGCATTTCAAGAAAGCCGAACCATCCAAGTTTTTTAAAAAGAATAGCCCACGGGTAAAGGAAGACGGCTTCTATATCAAATAGGATAAATAAAACTGCGGTAAGATAAAATTTTACAGAAAAGCGCTGGCGGGGTGATACTAAAGGTTTTTTCCCGCATTCGAAAGGTTCCATTTTATCGGGAAAAGATTTCTTTGGACCCAATAAAGACGTTAAAGTGACCATACCTACCGCAGTACCAGCAGCTAGGACGAGCATAATTAAAACGCCTAAGTATTGATTTAGCATGACTTAAAGGCTAAGAATAAAAAGGAATTGCATCATACGATAATACTGTTTTTGTTGTCAAGTGGATATTACCGTAAAGAGCAGATAACAGAAAATAGAAGACTGTAGGCAGTTAGCAGTTTTCAATGAACATTTAGAAATTAGAATTGGCTTTTAGCTATCAGCGACCAGTTTTTCACTTTAAAAAGAAATCCTAAAAAATTTGCGTTAATCTGCGTCCAAAGAAAGTATGCCTGGGGTGCAACCTAATCTTATTTTTGAGTAGCAGGCTTTTTTTGTGCGGATTTGGGGGCAAGTTGTGTTTGCAGCCAGTCATGAAACTCTTTCGCCTCTTTAAAACCAGGCTTAATTTTCAGAGACTTTTTAATAACATTTATGGCTTTCTGAAGCTCATTACTGTCTTTATGAAGCCGGGCAAGGTTATAATATAATGCTTCATCTTCAGGATCAATCGAGATGGCTTTATTATAGTAGTCCAATGCTTCCTGATATAATTTTTGTTTTCTTAAATCAATACCTATTTCATTAAACAGGTGTTTATTTTCCTTTTCAAAAACTGTTTCCAGCTTTGTCAGATTTTTTAGAGCGTTTTTACCTTTATCAGTTTTTCCAGTTTCCAGATAAACTTTGGCAATTCCGTAATTAGCCCGGGCGGATTTTTCATCAAATTTCAAAGCATTTCCGTATTCCAGTTCAGCCTGCTTCATTTCATTTTGCTCTTCGAGGCGTTTGCCATTTTCAGCATGTTTTTTTGCTAGTTCTTTCCCTTCTTCCTCCGATACCTTTGGGAAAAATTCGCATTCGTGCTCGAAACAGGAAGTAAATCTATTTAAAAAAGTTTCTTTATCTATAGTATCTACCACCATCCCTGTTCGCTTTCCCTTTGCGTTAAGCATCTCAATGTTTAAGCAACCGTCTTCTTTTTCTACTATATGATAATGGATCTCTTCGACTTTAGTTTGAACTGTCCCCCCGGCTCCTATGTTCATTTTTTTTCGTTCGAAATAAACCGCGTCAATGATAACTTTTTCCAAAATTAACCTCTTTTAAAAACTCTACTAAAGATAGTATTAACATGTTTTAAATGGTATTTTACGTTAAAAGCGCTATTAATATCTTTTGCGGTTAAATATTTCTTTATATCTTTATCTTTCACTAACAAATTTTTAAAGTTTTTATTCTTCTTTATTGAGCGCATGGCGTTTTTTTGAACAAGATTATACGCTACCTCTCTTGAAATGCCTCGTTTTGCCAGCTCCAGAAGAATTCTTTGAGAAAAAATCAGTCCCTGAGTTTTATCGAGATTCTTTTTCATGTTTTCAGGATAAACAACAAGATTTTTAATAAGGGTACACATTTTACTAAGCATATAATCTAAGAGAATTGTGGAATCCGGAATGATGATACGTTCTACCGATGAATGGCTTATATCTCTTTCATGCCACAAAGCGATATTTTCATGAGCTGCCAGGGAGTTAGAACGGATGATTCTTGTAAGACCGCATATTTGTTCCGAAGTGACAGGGTTTTTTTTATGCGGCATGGCAGAGGACCCTTTTTGTCCTGCAGCAAATTGTTCTTCTGCTTCCACGACTTCTGTTCTTTGAAGGTGTCTGATTTCTAAAGCGAATTTTTCAAGCGATCCTGCGATAATAGCCAGGGTAGATAAATATTCCGCGTGCCTGTCTCTCTGAATGATCTGGTTTGAAACTGGCGCCGGGGTTAAACCTGATTTTTTGCAGACATATTCTTCAACTGATGGATCTATATTCGCGAAAGTTCCAACTGCACCGGAAATTTTACCATAGATCACTACCTCTTTTGCCCGTTTCATCCTGAGGATGTTTCTTTTGACTTCTTCATACCAGATGGCCATTTTAAGACCAAAAGTCACGGGTTCCGCATGGACGCCGTGAGAACGGCCAATCATAATCGTATTTTTATGTTTAAGGGCCTTTTCCTTTATTGCTCTGGCTAAGCGGTTTAAGTCTTTTAACAGAATGCCGGAGGCCTCTTTTAATTGAATGGCAAGGCCGGTATCAAGAACGTCAGAGGAGGTTAACCCGATGTGGATATAGCGGGAATCCTCTCCTACGTATTCGGCAACATTAGTTAAAAAAGCTATAACGTCATGCTTCGTTTTTTTCTCGATCAGGTTAATTTTATTTATATTAAACTTCGCTTTATTTTTAATATTATTAACGGCTGACTCAGGGATTTCTCCTAATTTTCCCAAAGCCTCACAGGCAAGGATTTCCACAATAAGCCATTTTTTAAGCTTATTTTCCTGACTCCAGATTTTTGACATTTCCGGACGTGAATATCTTTCTATCATATTAAGCTCTTGGTAAAAAGTATAAACACATATACTAAATATTTTAAACAAAAAAAGCAATGAACAAATAAAGATAGGTACTGATAAAATATTGTAATAAACATAATTTTATTGTCATTCCCGACTTGATTGGGAATCCAGAGTCCCACTTAAGCGGAAATGACATTGCAAAAATTTTTATCGTTTCAAAACGTTGTTTCAGAGGAATGACGACAGTTTGTCATTTTTGTATAAATTAAGTTAAGATTTTTAAAATGATTTTTATTGTCCATTTCTGTATGTTAAACTGCTGCTATGCCATTTTTAGAAATCATAGGACAGGAGAGGCCGGTAAGAATATTACAATCTTCACTCAAGAAAGGAGATGTTTCACATGCTTACTTGTTTTACGGGCCGGAGGGGATAGGAAAGCGATTAACTGCACTGAACTTTGCAAAAGCCCTGAATTGTTTATCTTTGGATGACGATTCCTGCGGGGAATGTATTCATTGCAAAAAGTTCGATAATAAAAATTTCCCGGACTTTTTGGTAATTGAACCCGCTGATGGAAGTATTAAGATTGATATTATCAGAGAACTGCAGAGAAAAATCAGTTATCGTCCTTATGAAGGTAAATTTAAAGTTATCTTTATACATGGAGCAGAAGAAATGACTCTTGGAGCCGCTAATTCTTTTCTTAAAACTCTGGAAGAACCACCTGGAGCTACGGTTTTTATTTTAGTATGCCACAATTTTAATTTACTGTTGCCTACTATAATTTCCCGGTGCCAGAAAATTCAATTCAACCTTATACCGGTGAAAACTATAAAAGATATTCTTATAAAGGAAAACCAAATAACGTCGGAAGATGCCCACTTGATGGCATCCTATTCACAGGGACGACTGGGAAAGGCTTTAGAAATGGGCGTCAGGGACACAATAGAAATGAGAAACGAAATCCTGGATTTAATACAGGGTGTCTCTTTTGATGAAATGGATTTGATATTAAAAAAAAATAAAGCCTGGAGTAGTGATAAAGAAAATTTAGAAATCATTTTGGCATCTATTTTAAACATTGTGCGTGATATGGCTGTTTTAAAAGGTGCGAAAAACGAAAAACTCATTGCGAATCTGGATGTAAAAGATAAATTAATTTCTTTAATTAGAGTTTCTAATATTAATCAGTTGATTCTTTTGTTTCATTCAGTTGAAGAAACAATTCGTCGTTTTAAAAGGAATATTAATGCACAGCTTTTGATAGATACGTTGATGATAAAAATGTGCTCTGTTTTTTCGGAAAGGTAATTATGGAAAATAATATGAATGAAAAATCCAAACATTGTGTTGGAATTAATTTAAAAAACAATTCAAAAAGTTATGATTATGATCCAAATTCCATAAAACTCCGGGTGGGAGATAAGTGTATTGTAGAAACCAACTGGGGAGAAGATATCGGGATAGCTGCCATCTCTGAGAGAAGTTGTTGCCATAAAAAGAAAGGAAGACCTTATAAGAAGGTATTGCGAAAGGCGACAAAAGAAGATTTAAGAAAAAGTGAATATAATGATCAGCGCACAAAAGAGGCATTCCAGTTTTGTTTGAAAAAAATTGAAGAACGAAAAATCCCCATGAAACTCTTTCAAGTAAATATGAACCTTGAAGCTACAAAAGCGAAATTTTATTTTTCGGCTGAAGGGCGGGTGGATTTCCGTGTGCTAATTAAAGATCTGGCGCAGAAATTTAACATGAAGATTGAAATGAGACAAATCGGGGTCAGGGATGAAGCTAAACTGATGGGAGGTTGTGGGCCATGCGGGTTGAAACTTTGCTGTTCAGGTTTTTTAAAGGACTTTGAGCCTGTTTCGATTAGAATGGCAAAAAACCAGAACCTTGCGCTCAACCCGATGAAAATAACAGGTGTATGCGGACGTCTCCTTTGCTGTCTTATCTATGAGAATGATACTTATAAAGAGTTAAAAAAGAATCTTCCCAAAAATGGAGTCAAAGTTGAAACGCCTGAAGGAGAAGGAAAGGTCATCAGCATAGATACTCTTCAACAAAAAGTGTTTGTGGAGATGGAGGAAGGAAAAAGACACTCTTTTCCTGTTAATGAAATCAAGACGATTGGAAAAAAATGTTAAAAACTCAAAAAATGAAAACAGGCAGGGAAAAAATGATAAACCGACTTAAGCTATGAAAATGATTAACCGCGCAGATTGCAGAGTACGCAAAGAAAATAAATAGACTTTTGAACCACGAAGAACACGAAAAATTATTATATTTAATTTCTTGCTCTTCGTGGTTATGAATACTTTGGTTTCCGGCCATCCTTTTCGGTTTTCCATACCGAATTATGGTTGCGACGAAGCTGCGCTGTATACTTCGTTGTTAAAAAAATCTATTTAAAATATGCAAAAAAAATTCTACGTAACAACACCTATCTATTATGTAAATGATTTGCCTCATCTCGGACATGCTTACACTACTGTAGCGGCTGATATCATTGCTCGTTTTAAGCGCTTACAAGGCTATGATGTTTTTTTTCTTACCGGTACGGATGAGCATGGTCAAAAGGTAGAACAGGCAGCCCAAAAAAGGAATGTAGCTCCCCAGGAACACTGCGATGAACTCCATCTCAGGTTTAAAGAATTATGGAAGAGGCTGAATGTTTCTAATAATGATTTTATCCGCACAACTGAAGAACGCCATAAAGAAATTGTAAGGCAAGTTCTTCAGATATTGTTCGATAAGGGAGAAATTTATAAAGATTCTTATGAAGGATGGTACTGTCTTCCAGATGAGAGATTCTGGACTGAGAAGGATCTGCTAAAAGGCAATTGTCCGGAATGCGGCAGAAAAGTGGAGCGCATCAAAGAGTATAATTATTTCTTTAAGATGGGCAAATACCAGAACTGGCTAAATGAATATATTAAATCCGATGAAATTGTAATTTTACCTTCTAATCGTAGAAATGAAGTACTCGGGTTTCTAAACAAAGAGCTTGCCGACTTGTGCATTTCGCGCCCTAAAGAACGCTTGAAATGGGGAATTCCACTTCCATTTGATGAAGACTATGTGACTTATGTCTGGTTTGATGCCCTTATTAATTATGTAACGGCTGCAGGTTATCATAAGGATCAAAAAAGTTTTAATTATTGGTGGCCTGCTGATTTTCATCTTGTGGGAAAGGATATTCTGACAACCCATTCGGTTTACTGGTTGACCATGTTAAAGGCTATGGAAATCCCACTCCCTGAAAAAATTTTTGCGCATGGGTGGTGGACAGTCAACGGTCAGAAAATGTCTAAATCTCTGCTTAATGTTGTAGATCCAAACAGGCTAATCAATGAATATGGAGAGGACGCAGTGCGTTATTTTTTAATGAGGGAGGTCCCTTTTGGTCTGGATGGTGATTTTTCCCATGAAGCAATGATAGGACGCATTAATACCGATTTGGCGAATAATCTCGGAAATCTGTTGAATCGCACTCTAAATATGGTTCAAAGATATTTTAATGGAATTATTCCTGAACCAGTAAATGGTAATGCTATGGAGAGAGATCTCATCAATAAAGCAGCTCAAACAGTTCAGGAAATTGAAAAACTGTTAGGACGTCTTGAATTCAGCAAAATATTGGTATCCACCTGGGAGTTAATTGACGCTACTAATAAATTTATAGACTCCTCTGCACCTTGGAACCTAGCTAAGTCTGACGAGACAAGAGGTTCCTTAAATTCTGTAATGTATAGTGCCCTCGAAGCTTTACGGACTATCGCCATTCTTCTTTATCCATTTATGCCGAAAAAGGCAGATGAAATACACAGGCAAATCGGCATGACTGAAGATTCTTTGTCTCAGGGAATGGATTCAATAAAAAAATGGGGCGGTGTGAAAGCAGGCTCCTCTATAAACCGCGCAGAACAACTCTTTCCAAGGATTGATGATGAGAGGAAAGAGGAATTACTTAAAAAATTAAAAGGAGAAAGCATGGAAGAAAGTAAACCAGAAACTCAAGAAGACAAAAAAAATGATGATAGTTCTTCAACCGATTCAAATCTAATCAGTATTGATCAATTTGCAAAGTTGGACCTGAGGGTAGGGGAGATTGTAGAAGCAGAGAAGGTAGAAAAATCAAAAAAGTTGATAAAACTGAAAGTAGATATCGGCACGGAAACTCGGCAGGTTGTGGCTGGTATTTCAACATGTTATAGTGCGGAAGAACTGATAGGAAAAAAAATTATACTAGTTGCAAATCTAAAGCCTGCCAAGCTTATGGGAATAGAATCGCAGGGAATGATTTTGGCGGCAACCTCAGGCGATAAAATCACTTTAGCAGGTTTTCAGGATGAAGTAATCCCGGGTTCCAGAGTAAAGTAGTCTTAAAATGGTAAAAAAAAGCAAACTCAAAAAGCGTAATTTCTTACCCCAAAGATTGGACACCTGATTCACCAATTCTTCTGTTCATTTGAAAATGTTATAGAATTGACCTCATTCCCTTAACAGTTATCCCTAAACTTGCCTATTGCTAATGATTTTCATAAAAATGCCGTAAATTAATGAATAAATTGATTTTATTATTTGGTTTTTATAAAGTCGTAATTTTTCAAAAAAAATTAGTAATCAGATATCCAGCTGATGCAAAAAAGACTAAAATATCTAAAAATATTTATACTATATCTGATTTTTAGTATTTTCCCGCCATTTTACCCTCTTTATGCCTCTCAATCGCTTGAATTTATCGTTGAAAACGAGACATTTATGAAAAACTTGGAACATGCCAGCATTGATGAATTTAACGAGGGAGAAACCTTTATAGGAGATCAGATGAAAACCTTTTTCAGGTATATCCCGATAAAAGAGCTTACTATTGAGACTGGAGCGTTTCTGGGAATACCGTTCGGGGACTCCGACAGAGTAAACCCGAAAGAGCCGGTAATATCTTTTCACCTCGATTTTGGTCCGGGCATGAGAATTACTGCGCGGACAATTGAGCGAAGGCACCCGCTTCTGGAGGCTTTCTTTGACGATGATCAGGATTATACAGATCCGATTGAGCAGGGTTTTCAACTTAAAGGAGAGAATGACCGGTTGAGACGGGATCTATGGAAAAGCTGGGAGGAAAAAGAAACAGACAACACGCCGGAACTCTTTTCAGTGGGTAACTTTATCTGGGTTTCCGCCAGAGGCGTTATGCTGGAAGGGCATATCTACTGGGTGCTTCACGGATGGCAAAAAAGTGAGCAGGATATGGTGTCCAATAATATAAGCATGGCGACCGGGGTGGGGTACTCACTATACCCGAGAAAAAAAAGGAAGACGAAGTTTATCAGTGAAATAGGCGCCACAGCTCACTATCTTTATAATTATGACAATCCGAGCGGTAAGAATACTCCTACACAAAAAAACTATGGAGTACTGGGAAAACTCTTCATGAAATTCTCGGGAGGAGAGATTTATTATCAGCACTGGACAACTAAAAATAACGGCTTTAACCCGGAAAAAGGAGACTCTTTATATAAAGCTAAAGATTATGGCGAAGTCGGTTTGGAGAAAACCTTAACCCTGGGAGATGGGATTGACCTTAAAGCATCCTTCAAAGGGCAGTTCGTGGGCGGTAAATTTGTCCACATAGACTTCCTCTCTATTTCCTGGCAGGGAATTTTTTCTCTCTTCGAAGATTACTTTGAGAGAAAAGGCGGTGTGTAGAAAGCAAGATTAAATAAAAAAAAAGGTGATTACGGGTTACTTTTTTCATTATCTTCTTAAAGCGGTCATTACAACCACAGTTTTTTTATTGCAAAGCCACTTAGGGCAGATTCTGTAAGGGATAGATTATTCTTGAGGTTTCCATCGGAGTTTTGGTTTGCGGGCAGCGAGAGTTTCATCAAGACGGGAAACTTTGGATTTTAAGGGAGTGTGGTGAAGGGATTTTGGATCTTCTTTAGTCCGTTTGGCAATATCTTTCATGGCTTCTACAAATTTGTCTAAGGTTTTTTTTGCCTCTGTTTCGGTTGGCTCTATCATTAAAGCGCCTTTTACTATTAATGGAAAGTAAATGGTAGGAGGATGAAAACCGTAATCAATTAATGCTTTGGCTATATCAAGAGTCGATACTCCATGTTGTAATTGATTTTTATCGGAGAAAACACACTCGTGCAGGCTTGGACTTTCATAAGCTAAGTGGAAATCCTCCTTCAGTCGGCTGCGTATGTAGTTTGCGTTTAAAACAGCAATCTCACTTACCTTTCTGATATTTTCTTTTCCTAAAGTTTTTATATAAGCGTACGCTCTCAGAAAAATAGAAAAATTTCCGTAAAATCCTTTTAATTTTCCGATAGATTGTGGATGATCATAATTGAGAAAATATCTGTTGTTTTTTTGATCGATTATCGGTATGGGGAGAAACGGTATAAGATTATTCTTAACCCCAACCGGTCCTGAACCAGGCCCGCCGCCACCATGTGGTGTTGAGAATGTTTTGTGAAGGTTAAAATGCATTACATCAACGCCCATATCTCCAATTTTGCTTATTCCCATCAGGGCATTCAAATTTGCCCCGTCACAATAAACCAGGCCACCTTTATCATGAACAATTTCTGTAATTTCTAAAATATCTTTTTCAAAAAGACCGAGTGTATTTGGATTGGTAAGCATAAGCGCGGCAACATTTTCATCCATGGCATTTTTGACAACTTGAGGATTCAAAAGTCCCAGGTCATTTGATTTTAAGGAAACTACTTCATAGCCGGAAAGGGTAGATGTAGCAGGGTTTGTCCCATGCGCGGAATCCGGCAGTAAAACTTTTTTTCGCGGATTTCCATTTTTCTGGTGATAAGCCCGGACCATCATCATTCCGGCCAGTTCTCCCTGGGCACCTGCGGCAGGCTGCAATGAAACCTTATCCATACCGCTGATTTCGGCAAGATCCTGAGCCAGTTCATACATTAACTGTAAATTCCCCTGTGATAATTGCTCTTGTTGAAGAGGATGAGAATTTGTAAAGGCCGGGGTACGGGCGATATCCTCGTTAATTTTTGGATTGTATTTCATGGTACAGGACCCGAGAGGATAAAAACCGTGATCCACGCTAAAATTCCATTGAGATAGTCGGGTAAAGTGGCGAATAACCCCGATTTCGCTTACCTCAGGAAAGCCTTTGATTTCATCCCTTTTTTGGTTGGCGGGAATCAGGTCATCAATGTTTTCTTCCGGCACATCCGATTTTGGTAAAGAGTAAGCCTCACGGTTTTCAGTTCCAAGATCGAAAATCAAAGGTTCATTAAAAACCAATCCACTTGCGCCATAAATGTTGTTTGCGTTTTTACTCATGATAAAGAAAAAAAATATTAACCACGAAGCTCACTATACGATAAAGCCGCAACCAAAATAAAATTTACCACAAAGAACACGAAGCGCACGAAGAGTAAGAAATTATATATAATAATTCTTCGTGATTTTCGTGTTCTTCGTGGTTACAAAAAAACAATTATTTAAAAATTATTTTCCCATGATTGCGGCTGTTTTCAATAAAAACCCTGTTATTATTGATACCTGAAATTATCGAACCTGCTACATGAACCCCTTTAACATTTGTTTCAAGGTTCTTAGGAATATGTTTTGGAGTCAATGTTTTAGAACTATATTTTATCCCGAATGCGTCCATCAATTTAGTATCCGGTCTATAACCGGTCATGGCAAAGATAAAATCATTTTTTATTCTGCTCCTTTTGCCATTTATCCGGATTTCTATATATTCTCGTGATATTTCATGGACGGTAGCATTAAAAATTGCTTTAATCAGTTTTTTTTCAATTCTTTTTTCGATATCCGGCAGAATCCAGTATTTGATTTTTTTTCCTAATTTCTTTCCTCGATGAATTAATGTTACCTTTGCGCCATGATGACAAAGTTCCATTGCTGCCTCCACAGCGGAATTATTTCCGCCAATAATCGCAACATTTTTGTCGTAATAAGGATGCGCCTCTGTGTAGTAATGGGACACCTTTGGAAGATCTTCGCCTTTTATCTTCAACAGGTTAGGGTTGTCATAGTATCCGGTTGCCAATACTACTTTTTTGGTTTTATATTCTTTTTCTTTTCCGGGATAAGTTTTTGTATGAACCGAGAGGTGATTGTTGTTCCTGGATAATCCAACTGCCTCTTCATAGGTATAGATTTTGAGTTTAAAGAGTTTTGCTACTTTCAGATAGTAATTAAGAACTTCTTGTCGGTTTGGCCTGAATTTATCAGAGATGAAAGCGGTTTCTGCCATTTCCAGCAAATCTGGTGTAGAAAAAAAAGTTATATTTTTAGGAAAATTATAAATTGCGTTAACCACGCAACCACGGTCTAAAACAACATAATCGAGTTTTTTTCGTGCTGCTTCAATCGCACAGGCCAGACCTGCCGGCCCCGCTCCCACTATGATGACGTCTTTCAAAAAACCCCTTTCTGTTTATTCACAATGTTTTGCAATGATTTCCGCCATTTTATCAATTTCTTCTTTTGTGTTATATTCGGTGACGCAAAACAGCATACAATTTTTTAAATCAGGATAATATTTTTCTAAATCAAGCCCGCCAATAATCGAATGTTTGAGCAACTGGTTGTTAATTTCTGCCGAAGATTTTCCTGTTTTAATCACAAACTCATTAAATATTTTTCCGGAAAACTTTAATTGAACATCATTTATTTTCGAGAGTCTTTTTTTTGCGTAATTTGCTTTTTGGATATTTTGTTCAGCAACCTCTTTCATACCGTTTTTACCCATTGTAGATAAATAAACGGTTGCCATCAGGGCGCAGAGTCCCTGGTTGGTGCAAATATTAGAAGTTGCTCTCTCCCTTCGAATATGTTGTTCTCGAGTCGAAAGCGTTAACACATACCCCGGTCTTCCTTCTGAATCAACAGTTTCCCCTACCAATCTGCCGGGCATACTTCGCACAAACTTCTCTCGTGTCGCGAAAAGCCCTAAAGAGGGTCCTCCAAAATTCATGGGAATGCCAAGGGGCTGTCCTTCACCAGTAACAATATCCACACCCATTTCACCAGGAGGTTTTAAAATGCCTAAAGATACAGGTTCTGTTATGCTTACAATTTGAAGGGCGTTGTTTTTGTGAGCGATATTTGAAAATAATTCTATATTCTCAATGACACCAAAAAAATTTGGGTTCTGAATTAATATAGCGGCACATTGATCATTACTTTCTTTTTCAACCCAGCTTAAATCAGTTAAACCATCTTCTGTAAAAGGTGCAATTTTTATTTTTATATCAAGGTTGCTAAGGTAAGTATCCAAAACTTTGCGATAATCCGGTTGAATAGCATGAGAAATTATCAGCTCTTTTCTTTTTGTAATGCGTGAAGCCATCAAAGCTGCTTCAGCCAAAGATGAAGCGCCGTCATACATGGAGGCATTTGCAACATCCATCCCAGTCATCATGCAAATTAATGATTGAAATTCGAAGATAGCTTGCAAAGTACCCTGGCTTATTTCAGGCTGGTAGGGTGTGTAAGAGGTATAAAACTCCGATCTCGAAGCAATGTGATTGATAACACTAGGGAGAAAATGCCTGTAACAACCAGCGCCTAAGAAAGAACTATAGCGGTCAACCTCATGATTTTTTGAGGCTAATTTCTGCAAATGGCGGGTCAGCTCTAATTCGGACATGGCAGAAGAAAGATCCAAGTCTTTTCTCACTCGTAAAGATTCCGGGATCGATTGAAAAAGTTCATCAATAGAATCAACTCCGATTTCTTTTAGCATCTCTTCAATATTTGATTTTGTAGCAGGTATGTAGCGCATAGGTTAATTGAAAAAAATTTTTTCCAATTTTGCACAACGAACTTCAAAAAGTCAATTTTATTTTTTTCTAGTAAAGTAGCGTTTTGTTCTTTTTTTGGCAAAAAAAAGAACAAAAATATTTAGATGAAAGTATTGCTTGCAGCTTGTGGCAGTGTTTGATTAGTTTGACAAAGCCTAAAAAATTATATATGATAACTTCATATTAATCAGTTCATAAGAATGATTACATGAGGCGGTGTAGCCGCAGTCAAAATAAAGATACTTTTGAGCTGATTAGTATTTATGGAAATCATGAGGTTTTTTAATGCCAGTCATTCAAATGAGCAGTTGTTTGATTTGTCAGGTATTATAATGTTGTTTGGACATTGAAAAATGAAATCAAACAAAAAAGTGCTGGATCGTCAGATTACCCTTGGCTCTGACTGCCGGTTAGTAAGAGATAAAGAATTTGGGAATATTCTGTTTGGCTGCCCGCCTGAAGTCATCAAAAGTTTCTATCAAATAAATGAAACTTTTCCATCAAATATTGTGATTCCCCAAAGAGTATTTAGAAAAGGGCGAAACATATTTGACATGGAATTTGTTACCTATTCCGTCATTTTTTCTTAAAAATCCAAAAAAACCTTAGACATTGTATGCAGTGAAGCCCAGGAAGAAAAAATCAGGGCTATTCTTCAGGAAGCGCTGTTTGGACCTGTCTTTAAAGATGTCTTTTCCTCCTTTTTATTTGATTCAATTGACAAACTTCATTTTAATAAGCGGCAGACGGCTTCTTTTAATAAATTAATAGGGCGGATTGCGCAGGATCAAGATATTTTTTCTCAATTTAAAGAAATTATGTATCTTAAGCTTAAAGAAAGCAAGGTAGCTTTAAAAATGCAGCCTGTCCTTCGTTTTCATTTTAAAAAGATTCCATGGCTTAAAAGTTTTGCTAAAAATAAAATTTATAAACTTATTACAGAAGCTTATGTCAGAGCAGCAATGTTAAAACTCGAAATGGATATTTTTTCATTGTGTAATGAGGAAAAATATGAAGAGTTCATAAATAAAATTCTCATTTTTCATCACTTTAATGAGAAAGGGAGAGTAAACCTGGCCAATAATGGTTCAAGACTACAGATATGGCAGACGAAACACGGAATTTTTAAGATATATAAAGGTGCAAAATTGTGTGACATCGTTGATCTGAAACTATCTGAAAAAAAGCATGAAACATGGAAGACTGCAACAACTCCTTTGGAATCACCTGAATTTGGAATCACATTCTTAGGCTCCGGTACAGGATTTGATCCACAAACTTTTACATCCAGTTGTTTAATCTGGATTGATGGGAAGGCAATTGGTGTCGATCTATTGGCAAATTGTGAAGAACATTTCATGAGTCATGGTATTGCCTCCAATGATGTTTCCCATATTTTTCTGAGTCATATGCATGCAGACCATGATGCCGGAATTATAGAAAAGATTATGTGGGGAGAAAAAAGTTATTTGCTAACCTCGCGTCCTATTTTTGATAGTTTTCTAAGAAAAGCAGAAGCATTAACAAGCGTTGAGAAGGATAAAATTAAAAATCTTGTCAATTTTGTAAATTTGGAACCCGGCAAGGAAATACCGCTTCCGGGAATTGATAGAGCTTTTATTACATTTGATTATTCTTTTCATTCTATACCGTCAGGAAGGTTTAAATTAAGATATAGAGGCCTGAATGGTAAGGAGATGACAATTGGGTTCTCAGGCGATACAAGGTTTGACAAAAAGTTGCTCCATAAGGTGTGCAAAGATGGAATTATCACTTCTGAAAGGCGGGATCAAATTTTGGGTTTTTTATGGGACTGTGACCATATAATCCATGAAGCCGGGGGGGGCTTATTGCATACGAGAGTTGAAGAACTCTTGAAACTGCCGGCAACGAAAAAAAGAAAACTAATTCTTACTCATGCCGATAAAAAAACGCGTCTAACCAAAGGGCTTCGTTTTGGAAAAGAAGGAGAGACCATAAGCATTTTAACCAGAAAGCATCCTCTCACAATTTATGACTTTTTGCCCATGATAAAAAGGACCGGTCTTTTTTTTAAATTGACGCCAAAACAAGTGGATTATTTGATAAAAAACTCTACTGTTGAAACTTTTTCTAAAGGACAATATATTTTTAATCAAGGAGATATTGGTGAAAAGTTTTATATAGTATTGTCGGGATTTGCTGAAGTAGTAAAGAATGATAAAGTGGTAGCTATTTATGAAAAAGGAAGCTTTTTTGGTGAGTTGGCTTTGATAAACAGGGACAGAATAAGAAGGGCAGGTGTTAAAGCCAAAAGTAAACTACAAGTAATGAGCATGACTAGAAGCATGTATCAAAAATATCAACTCACTACTAATATACGTGAGCGGCTCTACGAGTTTTCCAACTTTTTTACAGAGTCATCTCTTTCATCTCTTTTTGGATTCATTTCTCGAGGTGAATTCGTTGTATTTATGCAGGGAGAAAACATAATTAAGTACGGCGCCAAAGATAGAGAGGTCTTTATTTTGCTTTCGGGAGAAGTCGATATTCTTGATACCAGAGGAAAAATTATTGCTCATTTGGATAAAGTAGAGATTTTAGGTGAAATGGCTTTCTTGAGAGAGGTCCCGAGAACAGCAACAGTAAGAGTAACATCGGATAAAGCCGCAACCATTAGCCTTCAGCCAGAACTTTTTAAAGAAATTAATGAAAAATTTCCTTCCTTTTATGCTACTGTATTGAAAAAAATGGAACAACGGTGGAGAGAGTCTAAACCGAAGAAATTGAGCTACTGATAGCTATAAAAAAAAATCCCTGAAAGTTGCAGTCTTAACATACCGTTTGAACTCTGCTGGCCACCAAGAAAAAAGCCATTAATCCAAGGTAACAACATTATTCAGGGTACATACCTCATCAATAAGAAATTCGTCATTTATTAGCAGCAATAAAAGAAATTTTCTCATTGTTCACCGCACTTTCAGGGAATAACCCGAATCTATCACAACTATATATACTTGTCAATATATTTTTTAGCCTTTAAATTCAATGCCTTGCATTGAATGCCTGATTTTTGTTGCACCAAAAAATGCTGTTTTAGTGGTTGCTGGCAAACCCCATTAAATACCGGTTACCTTGCAAAATGTAAGAGCCGTTATCAGCGAAAACAGACAAAAATAGTTACAAGTTGTTTAATAATTTACTCTGGAATCAAAAAATCCCAGGGAAGAGCCTCCTTCTCGCTATACTTTCTATATACATAAAATTCAGGGTTTAAATTTAGCTCGCGCATCGCTTTGAACCAGTCTCCATTTCGCTCTATTACCTTGCAGAGCAAATCTCCCACTTTTCTATCACCACGCGACAAAAGGGCTTGAATAAAGGCCCATTTAGGCACATCATATATCAACTTAGTTTTTTTGATACTTTTGAAACCTGTTTTTAAAATTTTTAATTTTGCTTTTAGAGATTTAATATCATCCATAGGTTCTCTTTGAAATGGTGTCATAGGTTTTGGAACAAAAGCATTTACACTTATTGTCAATAAGAACCGGGACAATTCTCTTTTCCCTCTGATTTCATTAAATAAATGTTTAATCGATTTTACTTCACGAATAATTCCCTGGATATCTTCATCGGTTTCTCCTGGAAGTCCAATAATGTAATATAATTTTAAATTTTGAATTCCACTTTCTGCTATCATTCTGATGGAATCAAACAATTTTTTTTTCGATAACTGTTTATTGATCGATTTCCTCAAGCGCTCTGAGCCTGCTTCCGGAGCAGCCGCAATGGTCTTGCATCCACCTAAAACCAAATATTTCAATATATTATGTGAAATATGGTTCAGCCTTAGCGACGAAACAGAAAATTCCAATCCCTGCTGATGTAGTTCTTTCAAAATACTTCCAATTTCAGGATGATCGCAAATAGCAGACCCTACCAGGCCGATTTTATTTCTATAAATTTTACCTTTTTGTACTTCATTCAATATGGTTTCTTTGGAATAGTTTCGTACCGGCATACAAATGTAACCGGCCTCACAAAACCTGCATTTCATTTTACATCCTTTTCCGACTTCTATAAGAAACATGTCACCAAATATAGTTTGATCTGTGACAATAGGAGTTGAAGTCGGAAATTGATCAAGGTTTTTCAAAAATCGTTTTTTTATTTTTAATTTCGGTTGCTTATTTTTTTCAGGGATGTAAACGCCTTCAATTCCGCTTAATATTTTTGATAAATTATTTTGCTTGAGTGAATTCTTATTTTCTTTAAAAGATTCCATTATCTCCTTCACCACCTCTTCTCCTTCTCCAATAACAGCCATATCGATAAAATTTGCTATCGGTTCAGGATTAAAAGTCGGACAAATGCCTCCTGCCACTAGAATAGGATCTTTATTTGTCCTGTTGTCAGTCATTAGAGGGATGCGGGAAAGTCTAAGAATTTCCAGAACATTTAAGTAGTCCATTTCAAATGTAATTGAAAAAGCGACTACATCAAATTTATGGAGTTCTTTTTGGGATTCCAGAGAAATGAGGGATGATTTTGTTTCTTTTAAAGAGGAAATGTCTTCCCGGGAGGGCAAAAAAGCGCGCTCACAGACAACATAGTCAAGCTGATTCAAGGTAGAATAAATCTTTTGGAAGCCAAGATTGGACATCCCAATCGAATAAGTGTTGGGATAAACAAGGGCAACTGAGATATTTCCGGCATGATTCTTTACAACATAACCTTTTTCCTGAGCAAGTGTTTTTTTTAATTCTTTCCGGTATTGCCATGACATAATTATTTGGAGGGATCAAGAGACTGTGTTACTAACTTATAAAACGTTGTTTTTTAGAAAATTTATGTAATAACCTGTTGAGTTTAAAGAAATAGCAAATCTCAAATAAATTTCAATAACCAACATTACAATGACTGAAAGGAAGACAGTCAGGACAATCGTTTTAATATGACCTGAAGATCTTTTTTTAAATCCTCTATTATGTCTACAACTTTTTCCCTGTCAAAGAGGATGCTTAACTGAGAAGCGTCCTCTTTTTTCTTTTTATTTCTTTCCTTCAATATCTTTTTAGCCCCCTCTATTGTATATCCATCCAGATGAAGGAGTTTTTTTATATCAAGGGCTAATTGAACTTCTTTCTTCTGATAAAGCCTCTGGCCGTTTTCTTTTTTTTTGGGGCGCAAGTTTTTAAACTCTGTTTCCCAGTATCTGAGAACGTAAGGTTCTACTTCAGCCAGCTTAGCCACTTCTCCAATTTTAAAAAATAATTTGTTTGGAATATACATTAACTAACCATGTCTAACCATTTAATTTGTAATAT
>DASCNB010000128.1:0-5475 GCA_036011265.1 Nitrospinota bacterium
TCCGTATGCCACCGCCTACTGTTAGAGGCATAAAAACTTTCTCAGCCGTTTTTTTCACTACATCGATAATTATATTTCTTTGTTCATGAGAAGCTGTAATATCAAGAAAAGTCAATTCATCCGCGCCTTCACGGTCATAAAATCGGGCGGCCTCAACCGGATCTCCCGCGTCTTGAAGATTCAAAAACTTTATCCCTTTTACTACCCGACCTGCCTTAACATCAAGACATGGAATAATTCTTTTTGATAACATATATACACCGGTCTACAGTTTTCAGGTGCCAGGAATTAGATATTGCTGATGGTTAGTCAGTTCCTGCCTTGATCTTGTCGAAAGGCTCACTGTGACAGCTTTTTTATCTTGAGTACCAACTTGTCACCCGATCCTGCAAAGGGTGACACACGTTGTCTTCGCCTGTCATTCTGAGCAAAGCGAAGAATCTCATTCTCCCACACTCAGGTTAAACTCCGCGAAGAATCTCGCTTTGCTTCATCGGAATGGCTATAAGACAAAAACACCCGTTTAAAAACAGACAATAATTAAGAATAATAAAAACCTTCAACGCATTATAGCTGATTGTGCAACTGAATAATAAAACAATTTAAAATATATGCACAGTAAAATCATATGAAATTATTTGCGACTGTGCTAATATTTTCATTGAAGCACCCCCGGAGCAAGCGAAGAACAATGCGCTTGCTAAACACTTTAAATGAGAAGTTTTATCTAAGGAGAGTGCATGCGACCTGACGGCAGGAAACCAAAACAAATTAGAAAAGTAAAGATTACTAGAAACTACATGAAACAGGCAGAAGGGTCCGTTTTGATTGAGGTTGGTGATACCAGGGTCATCTGTACTGCTTCGGTGGACTATAAGGTTCCAGGTTTTTTAAAAGACAGCGATCAGGGCTGGGTTACCGCTGAATATTCAATGTTACCCCGGTCAACCAACGTCAGATCAGGACGTGAATCAAGCAGGGGAAAAGTAGGTGGAAGAACTCATGAAATTCAGAGGCTGATCGGGAGAGCTCTTCGTTCCGTGATTGATTTAAAAGCATTAAAAGGCATGACTATCTGGATAGACTGCGATGTTATTCAGGCAGATGGAGGAACCCGGACAGCGTCTATTACCGGTGCTTTTGTCGCGTTGCATGAAGCACTGAATTTTTTAAAAGCTCAAAATAAAATAGATAAAATACCAATAAATACTTTCCTGGCTGCTATCAGCGTTGGGGTTTTGGAAAACGAGGTTATTTTGGATTTGAATTATGAAGAAGATTTTAAAGCAGAAGTAGACATGAATATAGTTATGACGGCAGACGAAAAATTTGTAGAAGTTCAAGGTACGGCGGAAGAAAATCCATTTTCCAAATCGGAGCTGGATCTCATGTTGAAACTGGCTAAGAAAGGAATAAAGGAATTAATAACAAAACAAAAGAAGTGTTTGGGAATTTAGTTCTATGCAATCCGCTATCAGCGGTCAGCTTTTTTCAGGACAATACAATTTAAAAAAAATGAGAAAACATTTATTCATAAAAGTTGCTCTTGGATTGAGTTTTGTTATCGGACTATACAGCTGTGCCACAAATCCGGTGTCACAGAAAGAACAGTTTGTTTTAATGTCCGAGGAACAGGAACTTGCAATAGGCAAGTCAATGGATCCTAAAATCATCAAGGAGTATGGCCTATATGATGATCCCGAACTCCAGAGCTATGTTGATATGATAGGACAAAAAATCGCAAAAAAGGGTGAGAGGCCGGAACTGTTTTACCATTTTAAAGTTTTAAACGATCCTGTCATTAACGCGTTTGCTTTGCCTGGCGGATATATTTACATTACAAGCGGCATCCTTGCCCTGTTAAATTCCGAAGCTCAATTAGCCGGTGTTCTCGGCCATGAGGTTGGCCATGTTACGGCGCGACATGCGGTCCAGCAATACACACAGGCGCAGGGTTATCAAATCATGTCAACCGTTGCGTCTATCTTTGTGCCGGAGTTTAGAAACAGAGATCTTCAACAATTAGCTGATATTGCCGCGACAGGAATCATTAGAGGTTTTGGCCGCGAGATGGAGATGGAATCTGACCGTTTGGGAATTAAGTACTCTTACAAGGCCAAATATAATCCAAAAGCCGTCCCTGACTTTTTATCGGTTTTAAAACTTGCGAGTAAAAGTAAGGAGGAAAGCGGGGTTTTCCATGGAATGCTTGCAACTCATCCGGATACCAGAATAAGAATAAATGCGGCTAAAAAAAAGGTTAATGATTTACTGTCCAAAAAAAAACCGGAAGGTCTGAGTTTTCATACCGATCGATATTTAAATAAGATTGAAGGACTGATTTATGGGAGCGACCCCAAAGAGGGAGTTATTAACGGGATGGTATTTCAGCATCCTGGTATGCAATTTGAGATAACTTACCCTGAAGGATGGAAAATATTTAACACTAAATCAGCGGTTGTTTCAAAAGATAAAGAAAAAAATGAAAAATACGTTTCTCAATTAATGATGGAAACCCTGGGTAAACGAATCTCTGCCAGGAATTACGCGAAGAAATTTTTCAAACGAAACAGAATAAAACTGTTAAGTGAGAAGAGTGAGGAAATAAACGGTCTGGAAGCATTTTTGACTACCTTTCAAGACAGTCGCGGGAAAGCTCCAAGGATGGTTATGACGGCATTTATACTGTGGCAGGATAAAATGTTTTTTGTTAGCGGATCTTCCAAAGTCAGAGATTTCAGAACTGGAAAGAAATTCTTTAAGCAAATCATAGATAGTTTCAAAGGGCTTACAAAAGAAGAAGCCAGCGCTATTAAACCGGAGCGTATAAAGATTTATGTAGCGCAAGGGGGAGATACCATTAAATCTGTTGCGAAGAAACATGAGAAAGATCCTCAAACCATCGCCTTAATTAACGGATATGAAAAAGATGATGTTGTATTGAAAGCCGGGAAAAAAATTAAGGTCCTCGCCAATTTTTAAAAAAACATGCTTTGCGGTAGGGAGACATTTGTCCTAGCCTACAGGCTGTCCGAAAACTGTCATTCCCGAGTCCTCCTATCGGGAATCTATAATTAGTCATTGAAAGTGTTTATCGAGTTCATTCCCCATAGCTTGCCCTGTATCAGAGCGGTTCAGGGCTTGCTACGGTGAGCTTCAAATAAGCTTTTCCTTGACCCTGGCAAGCTGATAAGACATAATTTGATTTAGTAATAATTATTTATACAATAAATTATTATTATGAATATTTTTTATATATAAGCAAAAAATGGAAAACACAACAATTTTTTTCCATATTTTGCTTTTTAATATATTAATAGATGGAATCTGTTTCTATCAATCAACAATGTTATAAGGAACAAACAGCAGAGCAAGGTGGATAAACAGGAAATAAAAAGGCGGGCTTTGATCTGCGCCAATGATTACGATGGAATTGTTCCTTACTTTGAAGCGTTTTACATACATTCAATAATTTATTCCGCTTCAAGGTGCCTCGATTCTTTCCAAAGATATGAGGCCATAAAGGAAAAAGATGTTTCTGCTGATGAACTTATCAGTATTTTACAAGAGGCGGTAGGGCATTCCGCTGCATTATCAAGGTACTTTTGGCCAAGTCCCATTGGAAAGAAGAAACATTCCAAATTATCAATAGTGAAGGAAAAGTGGGGAAAGAAATTAAGGATAGCCTTCAATCTTGATGACAACTCTGTCTTATACAATCGGGAACTGCGAAATGCATGGGAACATTTTGATGAACGCCTTGACTGCTATTTTATAGAAAATGATGCGGGTTATTTTTTTCCAAGCTGTATTGTTGGTAGCCATCAGCTAGCTGATGATCCAGCTGGCCATATTTTTAAACTCTTAGATATTAAGGAAGAATGTTTAGTTCTGCTTGGCACAAAGTTCTTTTTTTCACCAATAAAAGAATCAGTTAAAAAGGTTTTAGAAAAAGCTATGGAAGCAGATAAACAAGGGGCAAGGCTTTAATCGTGAAGAAAGTGCCTTATAACAATGTTTCCCACTGGATTACGAGCAGCGAGTTTCAAAGCCAAAGGTTGTTTAACTTTTATTGGTTTCTTATATTTCATAGTTTTTAGTGTTTTTGCTCGTAACCAGTGAAAACGAGCGTTAGCTTGAATATCAATTCTTTGAAGTAATTTCATATGGATGCAAAAAAGGAATTATTTGGTTTTCTGAGATATTCGAAACTAATAAAATTTAAAGGAGGAGAAATTTCAATCACCGATGACTATGAAAACGCATGTAACTGGATTGAAAAAATATCTCATGAGGATGGCTTTATATACCCACCTTTATCACATAGAGTAAAAATTGATCCCATTACTGGAAAAGATAAAGGAAAGATACCAAAAACAGAACGACCATCTTTGTTGCATAAACTCCCTGTCACCCATCAAATAATTATTGAACAGCCAGTTTCAGATCAAGAAATTAGAATTTCTGATGCAGCTTTTGTGGTACATCTTTTATCCTTTATATTTGGAACACGTTTGCAATTCAAAGATTGGTGGTTTGATAGTAGGGTTCCCACGAGACCTACATTAAATATTTATATTAGGCATTCAACTGTAGAGGATTTTATTTCAATTGCTTATCAAACCTGGGAAACATGGGAAGAACAGAAAAGAAAGTGGTTTAACAACATTTTAGTAATGTTTTCTAAGGCTCCTTCGTATGAGTGGGACTGGGAGCGCTTTACAATAGAATACATGGTTTTTGATGGGCTTTTTAAATTGGCTGAGATGTTATTCGGCTGTACTGCAAAGAGTCATAAAAAAAGGTTTGAGGCGCTTTGCAATATTTTTGGAATTCCATTTAATGAGGAACTGATTGAAAGAATTTATACATTAAGAAATGATTTATTCCATCAAACTTTATGGAATAATGGTCAGCCTGGCACCGTTAATGCCAATAGTAATGCTTTCTATCAGCCGTACCATTTAAGAAGGTTTAATTCAAGGCTTATTCCAGCAATTCTTGGATATCAAACTCCATATATAAAAACTGGATGGTGGTATATGGAAACCATTGCATTTGAAAAAATAGAAGCTAACAATCCGCTGGAGATTAATGCCCAACAGCGAGTCTCCGTTCAATAGGGTGTGGGTGTTAAGCACGCACGATTTATCGTAATCAAATGGGGTTGTTGCTTTTCTTGGGCGCAACTCAGCTTTTTCGTTAGCCCAACATATCATACGTTAATGAAACATAATACTTAGGAGAAAGTCATGAAACGATTAGAGAATAAGGTCGCAGTAGTAACAGGCGGCACAACAGGAATTGGTTTTTCAACCGCGAAAAAATTTGTTGCTGAAGGCGCAAAAGTCGCTATTTTTGCTCGAAAGAAAGATGAACTGGATAAGGCAATTACTGAACTGGGAGACGCTTGTTTTGCTTTTCAGGGTGATGTAACTGTTCATGAAGACCTGGAAAATCTATATAAAGAAATTG
>DASCNB010000129.1:0-6037 GCA_036011265.1 Nitrospinota bacterium
AATTATGAAATCAATGGATTCAGAACGGAACCTGGACTACAACGCGTTTTATTCAGGCGGATATCAGGAAATATATCCCTTATGGCCGCTCGCAATGTCGAACAATATTTCTTTCTGTCAGATAGCCATCAGTTTAAATCTCAAAGGAGAAAACGCTGTGTTTTCTCCGCACTCGGATTCCGGGGCACAGGCTATTATTGAGGGAATGAATACCATTCGAGATAAAAGAACAAAGGCAGTTCTTGCGGGTGGTGTTAGTGAAAAAATATCCCCTTCAAACCTTGCGCGTGCTCATCTTTTTAAAATATTAAACACATCTGAGAGAGACGGTGAAAAATTATGTCGTCCTTTTGCCGCAAACAGGAATGGGACTATTTTAGGAGAAGGCTGCGGCATGCTCACTCTGGAATCGCGTTCGTCCGCAAATAAACGGGGAGTACAGTCTCTGGCAAGCATTGCCGGTTATGGCTTCGCTTTTGAGAGCGAAGAAGAATTTGCGGGTCCTACGGCTGGAGCTATCTCTCATGCGATGAAAGAAGCAATTGACATGGCTGAAATAAAACCGTCGGGCATTGACATAATCATCGCTCATGGTGACGGGACTAATGTTGGTGATAAAAACGAAATTGAAGCTATTCACGAGATTTTTTCAGATTATTTAAATAAAGTAAACGTGTATTCATCTAAAGGCGCTTTAGGTCATTTACTGGCTGGCGCGGCTGCCGCTGATACTGTTTTAGGAATTTATATGCTAAAAAATGGTAAAATCCCTCCGACTCTTAATTCCGTACTTTCTGATAAAAATATCAAGTTCAATCTCGTCAATAAATCTCCATTGAAAGTAATTCCAAAAAGAATTATGGTAAACTGTCAATCTTATGAAGGACAATGTGTCTCTTTGATAATTGAGATGGTGAAATGATTTTTTAACCACAAAGGCACGAAGATAACACCTCTTAGTATCTTCCTGGTAAATTAAATTTAATTATGCGATTTTTATTTTACGATAACGTAACTCATATAGAGAAAGGAAAATCGATAACCGGAGTTAAAACCTTTTCTCTTTCAGAAGAATTTCTCAGGAGACATTTCAGCAAAGTTGCTTATATTCCAGGAGTTATTTTTATTGAGGCTATGGCACAGCTTCTTGGCTGGTTGATCATTTACTCTAATGATTTCAAGCTCTCTACAATTATATCTATAGTGGAAAACGTAAATATTTCTTCTAACTTAAGGCCGGGATTTAAAGCGGAGATTCAGGGAGAGATTATTTCTACCTCAAGCAGAGACACACTTGGCAAAGCAAAGATTTTGGTGGATGGAAAAATAATTGCTTCTATAGACCGCATCATTTACAGTCACTTTCATAAAGTCAGTTCAGGAGATTTAGAAAAATTATTCAACTATTACAGCGGACTGAAAAAATCATAGGAATTTATTTTTTGGTTTTGCCCCGTACACTCTTACAATTAACCTATAAAGAATGAAGATCCTTCTTATCAATCCAAAAAATGTTGGCCGTGGGCAGGCTACAGTCAGGTTCATGGCGTCAACACCTCTGGCGTTGAGTATATTGGCTTCGCTTACCCCTGAAGAGGATTCCGTTGTTATCATAGATGAAAACGATAGAGACATTCCATATGATATGGAAGTGGATATTGTTGGTATAACTTCCATGCTTCATGTTTCAGGAAGAGCTCTTGACATTGCAAAAAAGTTCCGCTCACAGGGCACTACTGTAGTCATGGGTGGCTTTTTTGTTAGTCTCTGGCCCCAGAAAGCAGAAGATCATGTAGATTCGATTGTTATTGGTGAAGCAGAAAATGTATGGAACACCCTTTTAGAAGATTTTAGATCGGGAAAGCTCAAAAAACGCTATCAGACAAGTACCTTTTCTGATTTGAGCAATGTTCCTTTTATTTCAAAAAAATGGTTTCCTAATGAGGAGTGTTATCATGTTGAAACAAGCCGCGGGTGCCCTTTTCACTGTGATTTTTGTTGCGTTACAAGATTTTATAAAGGTACTTTGCGCCATAGACCAATTCCTGATGTGGTCCGTCAAATTCGTGAATGCTCAGACAAGATGATTTTTTTTGTAGACGATAATATTGCCATTAACAAAAAATACGCAAAGGAATTATTTAAAGCTTTAACCCCTCTTAAAATTTCATGGTCTGGACAATTTTCGATAAACGCAGCTAATGATGATGAGTTGTTAGAGCTTTGTGCTGAAAGCGGCTGCAAATTACTCTTTACAGGTTTTGAAACACTTAATTCAAAAAACCTGGATGATGTGGATAAAAATTGGATGGATACAGAGAAATTTCCAGGGCTTATTGAAAATATTCATAAGCATGGTATAGGAGTCTATGGATCCTTCATGTTCGGATTCGAAAAGGACACCAGTGATATTTTTCATCAAACGCTAATGTTTTGCGAGGAAAACAAACTAGATTTAGCTCTTTTTTCAGCAATTTTCCCTGTAGATGGATCTAAATTCCACGAGCAGTTAAAAGCAGAAAACCGGATATTTGAGAAAGACTCATCAAAATTCAATGGCCAGCATTCTACATTTAAAACAAAGAACATGACCTCTCGGGAATTAGATGATGGCCTTCGCTGGATTTGGAAGGAATTCTATTCAAAACGTTCAATGAAAAAACGTGTCGGCCACCTGCTCGATAAACGAAAAAAAAGCACACTATCAACTCAGCGAAATAATCTAAGCGCGGAAGAGGTTATGATTGCTGTAAACACTGCATTCCGAGTAGCAGTAGCCGATTTTTAATACCTTGCCTCAAATACGTCATGAATAGAATTGCTAATAAAAAAAAAGTAGTTGTTACAGGGCTTGGCCTGGCAACACCACTTGGTCTTGATGTTGAAGAGAATTGGGAAAAGGCGCTTGCCGGCGTATCCGGTATTGGCCGAATCACTTATCCCGGCTCCGAGAAGTCGCCCGTTCAGGCTGTTGGAGAGATAAAAGAAGAAAATTGGAATAAGATTAAAGAAGAGTTTAAGGAGTATGTCTCGTGCGAAGGCGAAAGAAGAACACTCTTTGGATTATGGGCTGCAAAGTCAGCTCTTAAAGATGCCGGTCTTAATCAGGATAATCAATATAGCAACCGTTTTGGAGTTGCTTTTGCCGCCGGCCTTGGGATTACCAGATTGGAAGATGTGAAAAATTTTATAAACAAGAATGGCGAGTTCGATTTTGAACAATTCGGTAAAAAATATACCGATACGCGCAAAGAATCTGTTGTAAGAAACAACTCTAATAGACCTGCCTCTTTAATTGCCAGAAAATTTAAATTAAAAGGAGCTAACTATACGATTTCGTCTGCATGCGCGGCAGCCACACAGGCCGCAGGCATAGCATATAAAACCATTCAAAGAGGCGAGGCTGATCTTATGGTTGCGGGTGGTGCAGATTCTATGATACATCCGGTAGGACTTGTCTTTTTTGTTCTGCTAAAGGCAGCATGCGTTTCTTCTTCCAAGCCTCAGGAACTCTGTCGTCCATTTGACAGAAAAAGGTTGGGACTTGTAATGGGTGAGGGAGCTGGCGCGGTAATTCTTGAGGAAGAGTCTCATGCTCTTAAAAGAGGGGCAAAGATATACGCGGAAGTCGCGGGTTATGCTTCCTCTATGGATGCTTTTAAGGTCACAGCCCCCCACCCTGAAGGAAATGGCGCCGAGCAGTCAATGAATGCAGCGCTGAAAAACGCTCATCTGAAGATTGATAAGATAGATTATATTAATGCTCATGGTACAAGCACAAAACTCAACGATTCAGCAGAAACACTTGCAATTAAAAAGGTTTTTAAGGAAAATGCCAACAGTATCGCCATAAGCTCCAGTAAATCCCTTATAGGCCATTTTATAGCGGCTTCTGGTGGACCTGAGTTTGTCTTTACTATCTTAAGCGTTCAGAGAGATGAAATTCATCCTACTATAAATATTACCAATCCTGATCCTAAATGCGATCTGGATTATGTGAGTAATGGGAAAAGAAAAAGGCGTGTCAAGGCCGCGATATCCAATTCATTTGGATTTGGCGGGCAGAATGCAACGGTTGTTCTTAAAAAATATGTCAGGGTTTAAAAATGAAATTGGATTTATCAGGTAAAGTTGCCCTGGTTACAGGGGGCGCAAAAGGAATTGGAGGAGACATTAGTCTGCTTCTTTCTAATGCCGGCGCAAAAGTTATCATCAATTACAACAAATCAGGAGA
Organism: Nitrospinota bacterium; assembly: GCA_036011265.1. GTDB lineage: Bacteria > Nitrospinota > Nitrospinia > CAJXCL01 > CAJXCL01 > CAJXCL01. Next base: position 4,235 of record DASCNB010000129.1, read on the forward strand.
TAGAGCGGAAATGCTCAAAAAAGAAATCTCCACTTTTGGGAATGAAGCTGATATTTTTAAAGCCGACGTTTCAAACAACAAGGAGGTCACTGCCCTTTTCGATTTTATTAGAAAAAAGTTTAATACACTGGACATCCTCATCAATAACGCTGGAATTATTAAAGACAGTTTGTTGTTAAGCATGGAACTTTCAGATTGGGACCTGGTGCAGGATGTTAATTTGAGAGGTGCATTTCTCTGCTCCAAGTTCGCGGTAGAAATGATGATGCTTAATCATCATGGGAAAATAATCAATATAGCTTCCATTGGCGCTATAAAAGGCGGACGTGGACAGACTAATTATGCGGCTGCCAAGGGAGGTTTGATTTCTTTTACACGAGCATGCGCTGTTGAGCTTGCTGCAAAGGGGATTCAGGTAAACGCTGTTCTACCGGGAATGATATTAACCGCAATGAGCAAACGCGTCAGAAAAAAAGCAGGTGAGGAGATTCTTAAAAACATTCCGGTGGGAAGATTTGGAGAACCCGTTGAAATTGCAAATCTTGTGTTGTTCCTTGCCTCTGAAAAATCAAATTACATTACCGGCCAGGCAATTTCCATTGATGGAGGGTTGAGTATAGCGTGAGGCGGCCATGGGGCCGCAACCGAATAGAGCTACCGCTCAACTAAAGAAGCATAAAATTCTTACTAAGAAAAAGCTTTTATAATAAGTTGCAAATTATAAACTCCATATTTAATTTGCAATATGAAATTTAAACTTTCGTATTTAAAGTTATGCGTTACTTATTAATTGATCATATTGTTGAATGGAAAACGAAAGAAAACATCAAGGGAATTAAAAACGTAGCAATGAGTGAAGATTTTCTTGAATTCCATTTTCAAAAAAACCCGATCATGCCGGGAGTATTATTATTGGAGGCATTAGTCCAGCTTGCGGGCTGGCTTGAAGCTGCATCCTCTGATTTTAAAAACTGGTTTTTAATAAATAAGGTCATCAAATCAAATTTTTATGGATTTGCGTATCCCGGGGACCAGATTGAACTGGCAATAGAATTAATGGCGGACCCAAACTCTTCAATAAAAACTTATAAAGGAATCGGGACTGTCGGTGGAAAAAAGATAATCAAGTCGGAATTCGAGGGCAAAATAATCCCTCTTTCAGAAATAGAAAATATCGATGAACAAAAGAAATTCTTTCAAGTTTTAACCAGGAACTTCAACTTAAAAACTTAATCTTTCCATTACTCCATAAAACTTAATCAAAATTATGTCTGGCAGAGAAGTTGTAATTACAGGAATGGGGACTGTTACGCCTCTAGGTAAAAATGTTGAGCAGAATTGGGAAAACCTGAAGGCGATGAAAACCGGGATAACTTATTTTCCTGAAGATGGACTACCGGAATATTTACAATATTACGGTAAAGTAGCGGAGTTTGATGTCCCGGAAAACATTCACCCCAAGCTTTCAAGCCAGATGAAGTTCCTGAATCGCGGAGCCTTGCTTGGATTCAGTTCTGCATGTGAGGCTGTCACGCATTCTGAAATTAATATTTCAGATGTTCCTCCTGAGCGACGCTCTTTATACATTGCTTCAGGAGATTTTACTCAAATTGACTGCCATTTCATGTACCCTGCGACAAAGGATGGGACTGACGGCAAATGGCAGAAGATGGATTTCGAAAAATTAAATAGTTCAGCCTTGAATAAGGTTAACCCCTTTTTTCTTCTCGAGTCGATTTCAAATAATTTGTTCAGCTTCTTATCCGCTTATTTTGAGTTTATGGGTCCAAACACAAGTCTGGC
>DASCNB010000130.1:0-5078 GCA_036011265.1 Nitrospinota bacterium
GAAACCTTTTCCGGACAACTTTCCTTCTATAACATTAACCATAAACCCTCCTTTTTAAAATTATAGCGCACGGATTTTTTTATAAATTTTTCATTACATGACCCAGTTTTTTCTTCTTGGTTTTAAGATATTTAACATTGTGATGTTTGGGTTTAGTTTCAATAGGGACCATTTCCACAATATGGAGCCCATAACCTTCCAGTCCAATTATTTTTTTTGGATTATTGGTCAGCAATCGTATTCGACCCAATCCCAAGCTTGCAAGTATTTGAGCTCCGATCCCATACTCGCGCAGGTCAGGATTAAATCCCAGGGCTTTATTTGCCTGCACAGTATCCATTCCTTCATCCTGAAGCGAATATGCTTTTAATTTGTTAACAATTCCTATCCCACGTCCTTCCTGGTATAGATAAAGAATAACCCCTGTTCCTTCTTTAGAGATCACCTCCATGGACTTCAGTAACTGCTCTCCACAGTCACAACGGTGAGAACCAAAGACATCTCCGGTCAAGCATTGGGAATGGACTCTGACTAAAATATCCATGTCTTTTTTTATTTCTCCTTTACACAGAGCTATATGGATCTGGTCATCCAATACATTTTTATAGGCAATAGTTTTAAAGTCTCCGAAATCAGTTGGGATAGTGGTCTCTGCTGACTTTGTAACAAAAGATTCTCTTTTCATCCTGTATTCAATTAAGGATTTAACCGATACCATTTTTAAATTATGATTTAGCGCAAACTTCTTGAGTTGTGGAACGCGTGCCATTGAACCGTCTTCATTCATAATTTCACAAATAACACCGGCTGGGTTCAAGCCGGCAATGCGGGCAAGGTCGACAGAACCTTCTGTTTGCCCGGAGCGGACCAGAACACCACCCTCTTTTGATCGCAATGGAAATATGTGTCCGGGCTGTACAAGATTTCCTTTTTTGTATTTTGGATCGATTGCCGCCAGAATCGTCTTTGCGCGGTCGGAAGCTGAAATCCCGGTTGTTGTTCCATGTTTAGCATCAATGGAAACAGTAAAAGCTGTTTGAAAATTGGATGTATTGTCATTGACCATCATGGGGAGCTCCAACATTTCGACCCGCTCAGGAGTCAAAGCAAGGCAAATTAAACCCCTCCCGAATTTAGCCATGAAATTTATTGTTTCCGGAGAAACTTTTTCTGCGGCTATCATGAGGTCTCCCTCATTTTCTCTGTTTTCATCATCCACAAGAATGATCATTTTTCCATTTTTAATATCAGTTAGCGCTTCTTCAATAGTGTTGAATGGCATATCAGTCCTCATTAATTTAGGAATAATTAAAAAATCAAAATTTTAAGCACGAAGAATTAAAATAGTCAAACCATGAATTACTCTAATCAAAGAATTTGTATATTAGCGAATTCAAGTCTTCGCAGGTACTCTTCATTGGGCGAATCTGCGAAGCTAAATTAGTTGTTTCTGCGAATCTTGGGTTTTATTCTTCGAGCTTTCTTATTCAAAATCCGTGTGCTGCCAAAAACTCCTTGCTTATCTTGCTTTTCCCCCCATTATTTCTATTTTTAAGATTTACAAACTTCTCAATATATTTTCCAATCATGTCATTTTCCAGATTTACAACATCTCCTGACTTTTTCCACTTAAGATTAGTGCAAACTTCCGTATGAGAAATAATGGAGATTGTAATACTTTTTTCATCGCAAGAAGCTACAGTCAGGCTGATACCATCTACCGCGATGGAACCTTTTTCAACAACATACTTCATAATTTTTTCAGGAGCTTTAATTGTTAATACTATCTCTTCTCCCTTTCTAATTTTTTTTGAAATGCGCCCTACTCCGTCAATATGACCACTTACAAAATGGCCTCCTAATCTCTCACCAATTTTTAAAGATCTTTCGAGGTTTACTTTATCTGTTGGTTTTAATTCTCCAAGGTTTGTTCGATCCAGGGTTTCCTCAGAAATATCGGTTGCAAAATAACCATTGCCGATTTTAACAACAGTCAGGCAAACCCCGTTCACGGCAATACTCTCACCCAGAGTTAAATCAGAAGCACTCTCATGGAACTCAATAGTTATTTTTGCCTGATTTCCTCTTTTAAGAAAACTTTTTATTTTTCCTGCTTGTTCAATTATCCCTGTAAACATTTCAAAGCACCTTAATACCGATTAATATACCCTTCTAACATAAAATCACGGCCTGTTTTTTTTATGCTAATTTCTTTTATTGATACAGCATCCTTTAAGAAACTAATTCCATCGCCCATAATGGAGCTTGTCGCGTTAACGCCACCTATAATAATCGGCGCTATAAAAAAAATAACCTTGTCCACAATACCCGATTGCAAGGCAGAAGCATTGACTTCAGCACCCCCTTCGATCATGATGTTGCTGATTTCCATTTTCCGTAGTTTCTTCATCAAATCCTTCATATCTACTTTAGATTCTCTTTCTCTAATTTTTAAAACTTCTACCCCTATTTTCCCCAATGCCTTTACTTTTCTCAAAGGCGCATTTACTGTGGTAGCAACGATAGTCTTTTGTCCGTTTTTTAATTGAACTAATTTTGCTGTTAAAGGGATTTTTAGGCGACTATCTAAAATAATTCTTATGGGGTTCATTAAATCTTTCTTTTTTTTCAACCTTGTTGTCAGCACAGGGTCATCCCGAAGCACAGTATTTATACCGATCATAACAGCATCGACCTCATCCCTGATCTTATGAACATGATTTCTCGCCGGATTTCCTGTGATCCATCTGGACTCACCTGTTTTAGTAGATATCCTTCCATCCAGACTGCTGGCAGCCTTCAAAGTAACGTATGGGATTTTTTTTGTAATATATTTAATGTAAGGTTCGTTAATTTCCCTGCATTCTTTTTCCATAATTCCCTGCATTACATTAATACCCGCCTTTTTCAGTTTCCTAATGCCTTTTCCCGCGACCAGCGGATTTGGATCTTTCATTCCGATAATCACATCTTTTATTCTGTTTTTAATAATCGCGTCCGAACAGGGAGGCGTTCTCCCGTAATGAGAACAGGGCTCAAGGTTAAGATAGAGTCTGCTCCCTTTTACTTTTTCACCTGCATTTCGTATTGCTTCAATTTCTGCGTGAGAAAGTCCGACTTTTTTATGGTATCCTTTGCCGACAATTTTATTATTTTTTACAAGTACGGCTCCTACCATCGGGTTAGGGCTGGTTCTCCCTTTTCCTTTAGCAGCAAGGCGTAAGGCCTTTTTCATGTAATAGTCATGTTCCATATTTTCAGCCAAAAAAAACCCGAAGAATCTATAGACTCTTCGGGACATTAATGCAGAGGCAACAATGCCTCTGCAAACAAGGATAATCTCAAGGTTTTCCTTTTTCCCCGTCAGAATTTCTAACGGGTCACCTTCTCCCATCCAGACTATAACTGTCGGCTCCGGAATTTAACCGGATCAGCCAAATGAAAAAAAATTACCATTTGGGTCGCGGGCTTTACCCTGTTAAACAGGGTTTACCGCCGGTGGGGAGTTCCACCCCGCCCCGAAGGTAATATATTTATATCAAATATGTTTTTCCATGTCAATAAGCTAAAGCTGTCACTCCACGGTAACGTCAAATCTATTTATAGAAGCTTTTAACCTTTCGTCTCTATTAGATTCGGATACTGCAGTCAGATATACTTGAATCGCGTCTCTGATGGTAGTTTTCGAACAGTCTGAATACGGTTTTCGCAGGAGAATAGTTTTAAATTATTTCCTACCAACATATTCAGAGTAGCAACAACCAGAACAACAGGGAAAGGATTTTTCTTTTTTTAACTTCTCTCTGAAAGTCTTATATGGAAGGCTGTTCCATAAGGTATCATAATTGTTTTCAATGGTATTGCCGATCTTCATATGCGGACAACAAATGACGTCTCCAAAAGCGGAAAAACCAATTTTGCTCCAGGGGACATAACACCGGTAATCTTTCGGGTCGATTCCTGTGGAATAATGCCTTACAATTTCCCGGTAGCTGATTTTGACCGGCGAGAATCGAATTCTCGGCGCAACATTATTAGAAGCAAGTCCTTCTAAACTATCCAGTTGAGAACGCAAGAGTTCCTCATCGATTTTTGAGGGAGAGGAAGGGCTTTTGTACAGAGAAGAAAAATTATTGGTCTGCCTCTCGCGAGAAAACACAGACTTGTTTTCCAAAACAAAATTACAATAATCCAGCTTTAAATTTTTTGCCAATGAATAAATAAAGTTCAGGTGGGGGGCGCTCTTTCTTGTGATCACAGTGGTAAGATGAATCATCGGATAACGAGAACGTAAAAGTTCCTTTTGCTTTTGGATTAGCTTAATTGCTGAAATTGCCTTCTGAAATGATCCTTTTTTCGCGACGATTTCATCGTGAATTTCCTCCGGTCCTTCAAGAGAGACACCAACCATCATAAGCCCCGTCGCTATTAATGACCGTGATCTCAATTCGACCAACGAGTAAGCTGTTTTCTCGTCAACCAAAGTTCCATTTGTAATGATATGACATTTGTAGCGTTTACACACTGAAGTTAAAATGTCAAGCATGTCTTTCCTGAGAAAAGGCTCCCCACCTGTAAATGTAATAAGGGTATTTCGTGGCAATTTACGAATTATTTTTATAATTTGTTCGGAGGTAAGTTCCTTTTTGTTATTCTCAGGAGTAACAGAATCTTCTATTAATGACAGGGAATGGCACATATTGCACCTTAAGTTGCACCGGTAACTTACATCAAAAAAAGCCTGTAACGGTGGAAGAGCAAACTTATTAAAAAGGGGAGTCTGTAAAAAAGAATAGAGTTTTGTTAAAGACAGGTATAGAGAATCAACATTTATCATAGGTAAAAATCAGGATTAATTGAACCATAAATATTGATACTATCAGAAAAGTGATCTCCCTTAAAGCGGAGTTACAATTAAACAAAGTAATTTTTAACTTGAAATAAATAATTTGATATGGTAATTTTAAGTTACGAGGAGATAAACAAAATCTCCCCTGCTGTGTACGATATGGCTTAGTTTTTTGTTCCAACACTTATAGAATGGAGTCTCTGAGCTCTGTGGTGTGCATGCCCTTCAC
>DASCNB010000131.1:0-6495 GCA_036011265.1 Nitrospinota bacterium
AGGACCTTGGAATTGATGAGTCCGTATTATCCAGGATTTGTTCCGGCAAAAGACCGGGAGTCAGTGAAAGTATTGTGGAAGGTATTTGTGAAAAGCTTGGGCTGGATAAAGCGGAAGGAGTATTAAGACTTTTTCTTACTAAACATTCAAAAATAAGACAATTTTTCACAAATCCAAGAAAACCGATTTTATTTAGGATTTTACACCCGGATTCGAATGATAAAACGATTAATCCTGAAAAAATATCAAAGACTCATATACCGGTGCCACTGGTTTCAAATGAAGCTTTAGACGGTTTTATTTCTCTCAAGCACAGAGCCGCGGAACACGCTCTTATCCCAAAAAACTGGTTGCAGGAAGGTCATAATGCTCAATGCACCCGTGTAAAGGGAGATTCTATGGCCCCTACTCTGCCGGATGGGAGTATTGTTGCAATTGATTTTGACAGTAGAACTTTACAGAATGGAAGTATATTTTTGTTAAAATGGAAAAAAAAGGTCGTTATAAGAAGAACGGTTTTTCAAGACAGTTATTTGTTGTTTTGCCCGGACAACGTTGACAAAGAGAAATATCCGATAGAAGTGTGCAGCATGAAAAAAGCCAAATCCGCAAAGGACAATCCAATCCTCGGTAAGGTAATATGGGCAATGGCAAAGGGATAATTATAGGATTGCAGATTAGAAAGGTGTATTAGTCAGTAAAAGCGCTTCCTAAACACTTTCAAAGTCTTTTGCCTTTGCAAGTGTTATGGTTTTCTTTTTCTCTTTCCGGCAGGATGCGATTGTTTTTTGGAAAGTTGATCTATTTTTTCTAGAATGCCAATGGCTTCTTTTTCATATTGGGTCTTTAATTCCTGATAATCTTCGTCAGACAGCTTCCCGGTTTTAAAATCAAAATCCAAATCTTTTAGAGTAGCATAGGCCACTTCTTTTTGAACCAATAAATGGGGTAATCCGTTAGTGTTGATGTTCCTTATTCCTATCATGCTTCGCGGAACTTTTACAAAAAGGGGATATCCGACAACAGCACTTACGGTCATGATTAAAAGTAATTCAATGAGGATAGTCATCAGTCAAATTCATTTAATTCTTTTTCAAGAAGCTGTGAATATTTGCTGTTTTTTAGAACGTCTTTTTCTTCAGAAATATTTTCTCGTTTTTCATCTTTTCTTGTTGAGACCCATCTTGATACTAAACGACGAATTCCGACACCCCCGATCATAATCGCGAAAAAAGGAGTAATCCACGCGGTAAGGTTGAATCCTTTTTTAGTCGGAGCTGATAAAGCTTTTTCTCCATACCTGTCTACATAGGTCTTAATAACCATATCTTTTGTCAGCCCCTCTTTTAATTTCATTGCGATATCCATTCTATACTGGTCGGAATATTTGCAAATGCAGCTTTCAAGTACTTTCCCGCATTTATCCTTACACATGCACATGAGATGTTCTTCGACCTCCTTTTGCTCTTTTAGGAGATCGGCCCAGCTCAATGATGCAAACAGCGGAATAGACAATAACATGAATGTTAAAATTATCCTTCCAGTTTTTTTCATTGAATTAGCTCCGTTCTTTTATTATAAGCGATCTGTCGTTAGTTGTCAGCTTTCAACTCTTAATTATTATATCATTAATTGCTGACAGCCATTTATTAAACAGACACTTCCTGTTTTACAAAAGTCTTGTCGGTACTGTATTTTGACATCATGCGCTGTTTTTCTCTCATGTCAGGCCACATGCAGATTATCGTTCCAAAACCTAGAATTACTCCGCCTATCCAGAGCCATTTTGCTAATGGGTTAATCAATATTTTAAAGGTTGCTAAATTATCAGTATCATCATAAGCCGCTAATATTACATAAAGATCTTCTTTGAGAGTGGAGCGTATATCAACTTCTGACGAGGGCTGCTGTCTGGTGACTGGATAAAAATCCCTCTGAGGGTGAGCTTGCCAGACCAATTTTCCATTCTTTTCCACATTTAGATTTGCTATCACTGATATTTGGCTTGGATTTGGCTGAGCTTCAGTGAGACCCTGGTATGTAAGTGTATAATCTTTTATAGAAATTGAATCTCCTTTTTTTACTGTTTGCTGCACTTCCGTAACATAAGAGGACGAACCTGCGATACCAATGTACATTAACACTATTCCAATATGGATTATATGTCCGCCGTATCGTCTTTTATTTCTCGCGATTAATGTGAAAAATGATGTCAAAGGGGTTTCTCCTGTTGTCTCCGATCTCGCTTTAGTTCCCCGGTAAAATTCTACAACAATTGTCAAAAGAACAAAGATAGAAAAGGTAAAAGTGAGCCATGCCATTAAATGCCCTTTCCCTATGGAGGGGTAGAGTGCAGCGCCGGCAGTAGCAGCGATGCTAAATGGCAATATAAAGTTTTTCTTCAAATTAGCTAATGTTGCTTTTCGCCATGAAATTAAAGGGCAGAGTCCCATTAAAAATAGAAGCGCTAAGCCTATTGGAACGTTTACCTGGTTATAAAAAGGAGGTCCTACTGTGATTTTAATCCCCCTTACTGCTTGTGAGATGATGGGAAACAGCGTCCCCCAGAATGTCGCGAATGCTATGCCAACAAAAAGCAAGTTATTAAATAAAAAGCTGCTTTCGCGGGACACAAAAGAATCCAGTTCGTTTTTGCTTTTTAATAAGGGAAGCCTTTTAATGATGAAATACGTGGAGAAGGCAATAGTTGCAAAGAGAAAACCTAAAAAGTAATACCCTAAAGTAGTTTCACCAAAGGCATGAACGGATTGGATTAACCCGGAGCGGGTAATAAAAGTCCCGAAAATAGTCAGGGAAAATGTTAATAAAATCAATGACATATTCCAAACCTTTAGCATGTCTTTCTTTTCCTGGATCATAACAGAATGGAGATAGGCCGTACCGACCAGCCAGGGCATAAATGAAGCGTTTTCAACAGGGTCCCAGGCCCAGTAGCCGCCCCAGCCTAATTCTACATACGCCCATTGAGCTCCGAGGAGATTACCCATGCCAAGAAAAAACCAGGACAGAATAGTCCACCTTCTGGTGGTTCGAATCCAGACGTCACTTAGTTTGCCGGTGATTAATGCGGCCATTGCAAAAGCAAAGGGCACAGAAAAACCTACATAGCCTAAAAATAGTGTCGGCGGGTGAAACATCATGGCGGGATTCTGAAGCATTGGATTCAAGCCAGATCCATCCAGCGGGGTTTCAAAGCTTTTTTCAAAAGGATTGGTTGAAAAATTCATGAGAAAAATAAAAAAACCCAGGATTACATGAAGAACAATCATGACATAAGGAATTAGTTCCCTATTTTTATGCCGGTTTTGGATGGAAACAATAGAGCAGAAAAAAGACAGAACTATGCTCCACAGCAACAAGGAACCTTTTTGGCCGGCCCAGAATGCGGAGAGCGTATAAAACAATGAAAGATCTCGATTTGAATAATGAGCTACATAGGAGATACTAAAATCATGGGTTACAAAAGCGTAAAACAGAGCTACAGAGCTTAAAATAATTAGTCCGGTTAAAGCATAGACAGAATTTTCACAGCTTGCTCTTAAGCGCTCATCATCAGATTTGGCAGCAATCCAATAGGCGATGATGATATAGAGGGAGAGCGCGAAGGCAATTAAGAGAGAAAATTGTCCGATAGTTGTCATATCACAAAAAAAACGGGAATTTTTCCCGGACCCTTCAAAAATCGTTGAAAATACAGCGTTGCAAAACCGCAATCAAAGAAAAAAATACAGTTTTACGGATTGGTAATGCGGAATACTTCAAGATAAGCTAAATTTTATTAGTAAGCTCTTTTTTTTCTTCTTCGTATTTTGACGGGCATGCTGTTAACAGGGTATTGGCGTTAAGATTACCTTTTTGATCAACAGTACCCTCTACCACAACGTCGATGTTCTCCTTGAACATATCGGGGATAATGCCTTCGTAATAAACCAGAAGATTTTTCTTTGAATCTGTTATTTTAAAATTAACTTTTAAATTAGATTTATCCTGATCTATGGATCCCGGCACCACTGTCCCGTTGACTCTAACCCCTTCTTCAGCAATAGTACCTTTTTTATTAATTAATTCGGATACAGTGAAGAAATAAACCGATGTCTGGTTGATGCCTGTATAAATTAAATAAAACACAGCTGCAACAATTATTAGAGAAGCGCTTGTAAATTTTACCTGTTTTTTCGTCATAAATCTTACTCCGATTAAAAAAGCGGTTTAATCTTTTTGATGTTTTCTTTTTTTGTTTTGCCGAAAGCTGACATCTGCTAACTGAATACTTTTTTTTAAATTACTATAGTTTATGTCAAGATTCAAGCGATATTTTGTCAATTGAAATGCTCCCTGCGGCAAGGCTGAGTGCAAAGCCAAGCATAGCTACACATCTTTACAAGCTGCTGGGAAAAAGCTCGCTAAACACATTCTAAATAAAGAGAATTGTATTTTTCAATAACAGCATCCCACGAGAAATGAGTTTTGACTAGTTTTTGAATATTGTCGCCGAATTCATTTCTCACTTTTTGTTCTTTTAACAGGTTGATTTTTTTAGCGATTTCTTCGGGATTGTTATTTACAAGATACCCGGTTTTATCATCAAAAACCAGTTCGTTGGCTACTCCAACAGGTGTGGAGATGATAGGAAGACCTGCTGCCGCTGCTTCTAAAATCGGCTGACCAAAACTTTCGTAAAGGGATGTAAAAACAAAAAGATCGGCGTTTTTATAACATTGCTGTAATTCTTCCCCAAGCTTTTGGCCTGTAAGCTCAATCCGTTTTTTTAAATTCAATTTATCGATTAACTGATATAGGTCGTTGAGATAGCCATGGCGTGTAGTACTGCTGGTACGTGCTTCTTCGCCAACGATTTTAAGTCTAAAATTCTTATCCAGCCTGGCTAAAGCACGGATTATGGTTTCCAGATTTCTGTTTCTCGCAATTCGCCCCACAAAAAGAAGCTCAATGTTATCTTTTGATTTGTCCAATCCTTTTTTGGCGTAATCACTAATGTCTATACCCATAGGGATAATTTCTATATTTTTTTTGTTTATGCCGAATTCCACCGCGTCTTCATATTCGAGTTTTGTAGAAACAACTATTCTATCGGCAAACCTGGCGGTTGCTTTAAAAGTCGCGAAGTCATAAGTCTGATAGGGAATCATGGAAAGCCGTGTGGGCAGGTAACGCCGGTATCCTAAAAGGCTGCCGTGCGAGTTTAAAACAAAAGGTTTTTTTTTCAATTTAGAAAAAAAAAACCGAGATCGGATTGAAAATTACGGTAATTGTGGCTATGGATAAGGTCAAAATCTTTAAAAGCGCCAACCATGCCGGGACTAATACAATAGCGCATTAACTGGATAATATTTGAATAACGGTGCACTGTAACGCCATCGTATGATTCTTTAGCAGGCAGGGATGAATCCACATCACAGTATGTCGTAAGTATTGTGGAGTCAATATTTTTTTCCAGGAGCCTTTTAGATATCCGGTAGGCCTGATTGGTTGGACCACAAATAAAAGGATAAAAAGTTTCAATTGTCCTTAAAATTTTCATTTATTAGCATGCTTTCTTTAGAAGGCTTATCAGTTTTATTGCCGGCAGTTTGAGTTTGGTAGTCATCAGCTTCTTTTTCAATTGGGTGGATTCCCTTTCTATTTAAATCAACTTCATGATTCAGTATTGCCAGCGATTGGTTCAATTTCCTGACTTGGTTTGTCAAATTGGATATTCTAATTGAAAAATGCAAACAGATGACTACTAAAAATAATATCCCGAGAAAAAATAATGTAGAAGTAACTGCTGCTGAACCTACTAAATTAGAGATTATTGACAATAAATCTATCCAGGTAGCCATTAACAGCATTAATATGCCGGCAATCAGCCAGCCCATTGAGTATTCTTCACTAAGATGCCTTCTTCTGACCAGTTCAAAAACATAAGCCACAATAAATATACAAATTCCTATAGTTATAAGTCTGATTTTAGGCGGCATTTGAATTCCTTCTTTTTGGTGTCACTCTCAGCACGGTAACAATGATGGACAAGAGCATTTTAAGGACGTAATAGATTGTTTTATGGCCCCTGTGCATGCTTTTCGCATGTTTGGGATTGCTTCTCATTTTAACAGGGACTTCTTTTATCTTAAACCCTGCACGATTTAGCAGAATGATCATGTCTGCATCTGGATAATCAGGAGGATACAAATCCTGTGACATAAAATCAATTACATCTCCTTTTAATACCTGAAATCCTGAAGTTGGATCAGTTATTCTCATCTTGGTAATTAACGACGTAAGCAATCCAAAAAGGACCATTCCCAGTCTTTTTGATATGGTTGTTTTGTAAGCGTTGTCTTCCAGAAATCTGGAACCTATTACCACATCCACATCGGTATTTTGAATTTCTTTAAGCATTTCCAGAAGATATGCTGGATCGTGTTGACCATCCGCGTCCATCTGAATTACAGTATTATAGCCCTTTTGCTT
>DASCNB010000132.1:0-11558 GCA_036011265.1 Nitrospinota bacterium
CAGGAAAAATTCAAAAAAGACCCGAACCCTGCCATTCTATATATATGCCCCTCAAAAGTGTATGTAAAAAATGAAGAAACCGGGGAATGTATCGTAAACTTTGAAAACTGCCTTGAATGCGGTTCATGTCAGGTTGCCAGCCGTGATTACGTGGTATGGGACAATCCCCGCGGTGGCACAGGGGTTATTTATAAGTACGGTTAAAAACACCCTCATAAAGAGCTTAAAACAGAGTTTACATTCTTATGGTGTCTCAGAAACATTCTTTTTGGAACACCTAAAAGAAATTTAACATATTGAAAAATAAATTTTTTTATGTATAATACCATCAAGTCATTGAGACCGTTGCAAATTTGATTTCCTCTATTAGAATAATGTAAAAGATTGTGAGGTCTCCATGATTAGGAGGATACATTATGAAGGAATCTCCATATCTTGAAGGGCAAGTTCAAGTTATCAAGCGTATCAAAGCCCTTCCAATTTTTAAACAATATGACGATGAGAAGCTAAAAGGGTTACTCCGTCTTAGCAAGATACGGCAATACAAACCTAATGAGATCCTTATCGAGGAAGGATCAACTGAAAAGTGGATATATTTTATGTTATCAGGAGGTGTACAGATAGAGAAGGAGGGAAACATAGTAGCATCACTGAGAAAAAGTGGAGAAATTTTTGGCGAGATGGGGTTCCTTGATGAAGAACCAAGGTCTTCTACCGTTAGGGCCACTATTGATACCAGTTGTTTAGCTGTGGATGTATCCTATTTGCTTCGCATTCAGGAAGAGGGCCATGATTCTTTTCACGCCGCAATATACAAGGTGTTCGCCCAAATATTGGCTTTTCGTGTCCGTGAAACAACAAAAAAATTTATCCTTCTGAAAAAGGATTATGATCGTGTAAAAAAAATCGCAGGGCTTGTATAATTTTTTAGGAAATAAGCCCATTCTGCATTTTTACTTGGTCTATTCCTCTTTTTTTATTCCAGCCAATTACTTAAAACAAAACACGTCCAGATTTTAGACCAGTGGAGCCTGTTGTCAAAATAGTCTTTTAAAAGTCTTTCTTTATAGGATTCATTAAAGACATCTGATTTGCGAAACCTGTCAACAACAACGTCCTTGAGTTCCTTTCTTAGCCACAGATCAAAAGGAAAAGTAAAACCCATCTTGGGACGGTGAATAATCTCCTCCGGTAACTTCTTATTCAAGGCTTTGATTAACAGCCTTTTGTGTATGTCCCTTTTACCTTTATATTTCATTGAAATTTTTGCTAATAACTCCACCAAAACATGATCTACAAATGGCACCCTCACTTCTAAAGAATGAGCCATACTGAAAACATCAGTGTCCCGCAGGAGTTGATTGCGCATGTAAGAGGTGGTTTCAAGAAGGCTAACCTGGTTGAATTTGCTGTTAGCTTTAGAACAATCTGCTAGAAAAGAACAGGGCTCAATCCCTTCCAAAACTTCTTTTGCTATGTCCGCATGAAGCAATTTTTGAATTTGTTCCTTAGTAAAAATACCTCTATAATTTAAATAAATACCAGGAATTGATGGAGGAGATGCGAGCATAGAGTAAAGTTTTGCCATTAGCGATCTGTTGGAATTTTTTACCATAGAGCGTGCTGCTCTTCTCCCAAAAGGAACCCATGCTAGAACCTTTAGAAAATCGTATAATTTAGGTATTTGAGTAAAAGAAGGATATCCCCCAAATATTTCATCTCCTCCCACTCCGGACATTGCCACTTTAAGGCCGGCCTGAGCGGTGGCCCAGGAAACAAAATATGTATTTACTCCATCTATGGTTGGCTGATCCATGCAACCTAAAATTTTACCCAGGTGTTCTATCATATTTTTTCCACTAACTTCTATCTCTACGTGCTCCGTTTCAAACCTCCTGGCTGCCAATTTGGCGTATTTTGCTTCATCGTAAGGAGTATTAGGAAAGACGACTGATACGGTTTTTATGGGCTTGTGTTCTGCTTCACGCATAAGGGCTGCAACTGCAGTGGAATCTATTCCTCCGCTTAAAAACGCGCCTACGGGTACATCGCTTATGAGGTGACATTTTATTGTTTCATTAAGGCAGGATCGGACTCTCTCAACAGCCTCCTCTTCAGAGATTTTTAATAGCGATGTGTCTGAAAAGGCATTTGCCAGAGCATAATAACGCTTTTTAATAAGACCCTCTTTATTAATCGTCAGGAAGTGTCCTGCTTCAAGCGCGGAAATTTCTTTATATATTGTTTTAGGAGCGGGAATAGAACCATAAAGAAGGAAAAGCCCCGCTGATTGAGAATCTGTTTTTTTTAAAACAGGGTTGGATTTTAAAATAGCTTTTATCTCAGAGGCAAAAATTACAGTATCTTTGTTATGGAAATAATATATGGGTTTAATTCCTAGACGATCACGCGCGATGATAAGGCTCAAATTTTTTGTGTCATAGATTGCAAAGGCGAACATCCCGCGAAGTTTTCCCAGCAACGCCTCTATTCCCCACTCTTCATAGGCGTGTACTATTGTCTCTGTGTCGGAATTTGACTTAAAGGTGTGGCCTGAGTCTTTTAATCGGTTACGTAACTCCGGGTAGTTATATATCTCTCCATTGTAAGTTATCCATAGTGTTCCGTCCTCGTTGCACATAGGTTGATGTCCGGCTGACGACGGATCAATTATAGATAGTCTTTTATGAGCTAACCCCGCTGTTTTTATCTTGTTTATATATATTCCAGCATCATCCGGTCCTCGGTGAGAGATAGCATTTCTCATTCCGATAAGTGCATTTTCTGAAATAGGTGTATTATTAAAATTTATTATTCCGGTAATACCACACATATAATTTAAATTCTCAAATTACAAATTATGACATACGATCACTGCTGCTGAACTTTTCCGGATAATCGGTTACAATACCCCATGGCCGATAAGAAACTATTTTCTCCCAGAGCCTTTTACTGTTCACCGTCCACACAATCAATGGAATCCCTGAATTATGGATAATTTTCAAATTACGTTTTGTTAATAATTTATAATTTACAGCAAGGCAATCAAATTTAATTGGAGTATTTTTTATCAGGGCATTTAATTTTGTTTTGGAATTAAGTATTATTCCTGCCCTATGAGAAGGGTATTTTTTTTTTGTGTAACATACAATATCCTGTTCAAAAGACATAATCAGACACTTTTTTTTTAATTTCTCTTTTTTTATAATGGAAATTACTTTATCCACCAGCTTTTTGTCCCACCCTGAACTATTAAGATATCTTGATGTCTTTATTTCAAGATAAAATTGGATGTCATTGGGCACACTTTTAAAAACGTCCTTTAAACGGGCGAAACGAAATATTTCTTTCTTTTTTTTAATTTGCAGTTGAGATAGTTCTTCCCAGGTCTTATCAGAAATATTTTTATTGACCCCGGTTATTTTGGAAAGGTTTTCATCATGAGAAAGGATGACCTCTTTGTCTTTGCTTAATCGCAAGTCAATCTCGATCATTCTTGCGCCAGATAAAATTCCATATAAAATAGCTTCCAGCGTATTCTCCTGAAAAGGAGCTGCGCTTCCCCTGTGACCTAAGATTTGGACTGATTGTGTATTAACAGAAGCCATGCGTTAGAATGGATTTTTATAGTGAAGTAGATACGATGAAGAGAGTAAAGTCTTATATATAAGATATCCTGTTCATCCTGTCTTTCCCTGTTTGAATTGGCTATTAACTATTTCCATTAACTGAATTGCGTCATTACGGGTGGGGTCAAAAACTAATATTTTTTCTAAATTTTCTCTGACATCATCAATTTTCCCTAATTTAAACTGGATACCGGCAAGGCTAAAAAGCATGTTTAAATTAGCAGGATGCAGGGTAAGGTATTCTTTGAAATATTTCTCCACAACTTCAAAGCTGCCAAGCGCGTAAACCGCTTCAGTTAAGCTTGTTAGTACCTGCATGTTTTCAATATTAATATCTAGCGCTTCACAATATCTTTGAAGCCCTTTTTTCTTTTCTCCCTTATTCCATAAACAGATTCCCTCCCCGTAAATTGCTATATCATTTGATGAATCCTGCGTTATTGCTTTAAGAAAATAATCAGAAGCCACGTTCAGGTTCCCCTTTTGAATTTCCAAAAAACCCAGACCCGTTAGGGACTTTGATGAATTTGGATTCAGCATCTCTGCCTTTTTATAATATTTCTCAGATTCTTCAATCTGGTTTGTAACGAGCATGCATGCTCCGAGTTTTAAAAGGAGTTCCTCGCTTTCAGAGAATTTGCTCTCAGCGTTTTTATATATCTCAATAGCTTTTTCTATGTTTTCATTTTGCATTTGAGACGCCTTGTCGAGTATATCCTGCAGTTCTTTATTGATTGCAGATTTATCCGTATGAAGTCCGGTAGAAGTTGTTGAATCTCGAACAAATTTTTTAACAGTATCGTCAATAACCGTTTCCCACTTTTCTACAAATTTCTCCAGGCTGAAATTTTCTTTTACAGTCTTGCGTCCATTTTGCCCTATTCGCTTTGCTTCATCCCTATTTTCAAATAGAAATCTGATCTTTTCTCTAAGGTATTGAATGTCATCAGAAATAAAACCGTTTTCACCATTCACTATAGGAGATGTGTCATTACCTGTACAGACCACAGGCATACCGGTGGCCATGGCTTCCAGCATCGCAAGATTATACCCATCCTCGTATTGATTAACAGTAGTATTTAAGAATAAGCGATGGCTTACATAATTAGACTTTAATTCCTCCCAGTTTTTTGATACTCGCGATTCAGGAATTGTTGGGTTTTCCCCCATTAGCATATTAGGGATGTCTTTTAATATCTTCTCTTGAACGGTATGCCCCATCATCAGGTCTCTTTCTTTGATCATGTTTCCCACTCTTAAAACTTTTTGAATATCTCCGGAATAACCTCGATATTCGTTTGAATCTATTCCCGGTGTAATAATACTACCTTCACAACCCCAATCTTTCATTTTATTTTCAGATATAAAAACAAGGTTAATCTTTCTGAAAGTATCTCTTAACGAAGCCAGGTATTCTTCCCGGTTGACTTGATTTCTTCCCAGGGCAATTTCAGTGGATAATTTATTGTGACATACAAGGATTTTAGGAAGGAGAAAATCTTTGATAAAAATTAAATCTTTTGCATTCTGGCAAATAGCAAGGTCAAAAACGCCAGTCTCCAGTTCGGATAAGGCGGTTTCCTTCTCCATGAGAGTAATATTATCAGGTAAAGGTCGTAATTCCTTTCTCCACCTCATAGTAAAACCCTTTTTAACTTCAGGTTCCACGATTGTAAAGAGATGAGAGGTTTCAGCCAATAAACACAGATAGGGTTCGTGCCAGTTAAAAGAAAGTACCTTTAAATTTTTTAGTTTATTGCCTAGCATGGATTGTAGTATACGAATACAAAAACAACTATTCAATTATAAAAATCATAGTCAATAAAAATTATAAAATATATTTAACTTGCTTTTATTTTTAGAGTTTGATTAAATACCCCTTGTTTCAGCTGAAATATGTGATCGGATCAAAAGTACAGGGTAAAGTTGTGAAAAAAATTATTATAATTTTCTTAATCGTAGCAATAGGCGCCGCCATTTCTGCTTGTGGCATAAAAGGTCCTCCTAAGCCCCCTCCTGATCCAGAATCTTCTTTCTTCGAAAAATTGCGATAAAAACGTAAATACTCCAAAAACATAAAGCGGCAAGGTACTGCAAGCAAAATTCGGCAAGGAAACCCGAGTTGGACGGTTTCCGAAGGGTTCAGGACATTGATGTCCGATAATCAAAAGGAGCTTCCGCTCCTTTGAGCAAACAAAAAACTTGTTCAGCTTTGCATAAGGCGCTGTGCTTTGGATTAGCCGCTGTAAAAAAACAAAAGCTAAACAGCGGAGCTAAAAAAGAAAGAAGTAACAGCGTCTAAAAAAACAAGCTTTCACAAAATAATGGCATAAATGAAGCAAAATGTTATGATTAGAAAAGCAACCTTAAATGATATCCCCTCAATTCAGGAGACCATAAAACCTTACGCGGTGCGGGGTGAAATGCTTCCCCGAACGTTAAATGATTTATATGAACATATACGTGATTTCTCCGTATATGAGAAAGGCAACAGAGTCCTCGGGGTAGCTGCTTTAGCTATAAGCTGGGAGAATATTGCAGAAATCAGATCACTGGCAATTCTGGAAAACAGCTTGTCGATTGGCATAGGTTCCGCATTAGTTAAATATTGCCTGGAAGAAGCCAGATCGCTTAACGTAAAAAAAGTTTTTGTTTTGACTTATACATCTGAATTTTTTAAAAAAATTGGATTTCATCCGATAGATAAAGAAGACCTGCCGCAGAAAATCTGGAAGGATTGTGTCAATTGTTCAAAGTTTCCTGCTTGCGACGAACAGGCTTTGATAATGGAATTGTAATATCAGGTTCCAGGGATCGGCAAAAAAAAAAGGAAAAAGAGAGTTAATAACTGAGAAATGAGACTGTTGGTCTCCGACTTCTGGCTTTAGAGCTTTGGAGTTAAAACGGTAACAATATCTGATTTTTTGCTCATAAGATTATCTTCATCGACTGCTACAATTTTATAGGAAGCCCTGACTCCTTTTTTTACATTACGATCAGTAAAGGTAGGTTCTTTAGTAGTAGCTAATTTTTTCATAACCCCAATAAATCCTGTAATTTTGTATATCTCATATTTTACGATATCAGGCTCTGGATTCTTATCCCACTTCATAATTAGCTTATCTTTGTCCATGAAAACTTCAATATTTTTCGGTGTTGAGGGTATGCTTTTAGTGGTTCCACTTGCTTCAAGGGAAGGCATTCCTTCCAGCCCATCAATATCAACAGCTTTTACCTGGTAATGATATCTCGCATCATCTGGAAGATTCTCGTCAAAGTATGTTGTTGTGTCTGCCGAAACTCTTATTTCTTTGCGGCTCTCTAAAGAATCAACTCTTTTTTTAAGAATTGCGTAATGTTTTAAGTCAGTGACAGGAGAGGGATTCCAGGTTATTTCAATGCTTCTTGCTTTTCCTTTTGATGCGGAAATGCCTTTGACAGGCGGAGGCACTTTTTTTGTTATTACTGATATAATTTTAGTTATGTAACTTTCCACTTCTCCTTGGTTGAGAGAGGAAATGGCATAAAAATATTCATGTCCGTTTTCTAATGAATTATCTATGCCTCCCTTGTCGACATAAGAAAGAGTAAGTCTGCCGGAAATATCCTTAATTGACAATAATTTTTGATCTTCACTGCTTTTACGGTAGATTCTATATCCAGTAACAGTCTTGTCCTTGGGTAAAAGCCAGTTTAAAGAAACGATTCCTGCCCCGCCTCCAAAAGCCCTAAAATTAAGTGGTGGAGATGGTCTTGGCGCGGTTGTCGCATTCATAATCTCAGAAAACTCACCAATATTGTTTTCATCTACGATGGTTGCAATTTTATAATAATAATTTTTATTATCTGATAACAATGACTGCTGCAGCTTGGCAAGTAATTTGAACTTTGCGCGAGCCGCCTCTTTGCCATCCAGGTAGCTGGTGATATATCTTGACGGCAATTTCGCTATCTCTTCAAATTCATCGCCTTTTGAGTCAGAACGGTATATTACATAACCTGAAACTTTCGTGTTTGGGTGCATGGACCATGTCAAGGGAACAGCTTGTATTTCCCCGGAAACAACCAAAAAATTTTGAGGTGGAGATTCCACAGGTAGAATCTCTGAAAAGGATAGAACCGGCAACATACCAAAACAAACGAATATAAGACAAATAATCCGCTTTAAAAGCATGTTTACTCCTTGCTGAAAATAATATTAGCCACTAAGGAACAAAGACATTAATTGCTATTTTTTTGTCTTGGTGGCTTTGTCGCTGTGCAGTACAATATTTTTAAACGATTTTCTCAGCACTGTCAAATATATATATTTCATTGAATTTTAAACATGTATCTACTATTATCTGAAATGAAAATTTAATAACAACAAATTCTATTTAACTTTTTATTAAGCTGTGAAAAATCAAATCACTCCGGAACTGGTTAATCAGCATGGCCTTTCCAAAGAAGAGTACCAAAAAATATTAAAAATACTCGGTCGGGAACCAACTGTAACTGAGTTAGGAATTTTCTCTGCGATGTGGAGCGAACATTGTTCTTACAAAAGTTCTAAAATTCATCTCAGAAAATTTCCTACAGATGGCCCTCAAGTTATTCAGGGTCCGGGAGAAAATGCCGGGGTTGTGGATATTGGCGACGGAGAATCTGTTGTTTTTAAAATCGAAAGTCATAACCACCCATCATTTATTGAACCCTACCAGGGCGCTGCAACCGGAGTAGGAGGCATATTGCGGGATGTTTTTACCATGGGTGCGCGGCCTGTAGTTTCCATGAATTCACTCAGGTTTGGTTCTCTATCTCACCCTAAAACCAGATACCTTTTGAATGGAGTAGTAGCCGGCATAGCAGGTTACGGCAACTGTATCGGTGTGCCAACAGTCGGTGGAGAGATTTATTTTAATGAGTGTTACAACGGAAATATTATGGTTAATGCTTTTGCTCTTGGACTCGTGAAGACCGAAAAGATTTTTAAAGGACTGGCCTCCGGTGTTGGAAATAGTGTCATGTATGTGGGTTCAAAAACTGGCCGCGACGGTATTCATGGAGCAACAATGGCTTCTGAGGAATTTGATGAAAAATCTGAAGAAAAGCGTCCGACCGTACAGGTAGGAGATCCATTTACTGAAAAACTGCTTTTGGAAGCGTGTCTTGAATTGATGAAAACCGATCACATTGTAGGAATTCAGGATATGGGAGCCGCCGGTTTAACATCATCATCATTTGAAATGGCAGACAGAGCCGGAACCGGCCTTGAAATGGATATCATGAAAATCCCCAGAAGGGAAGATGACATGAACTCTTACGAACTCATGCTATCTGAGTCACAGGAGAGAATGCTGATAGTTGTTAAAAAAGGAAAAGAAAAAGAAGTTGAGAGAATATTTGAAAAATGGGATTTGGATGCGGTAGTAGTAGGAAAGGTGACGGATAATGGATACATGAAAATAATAGAAAATAGTGATATACCTGCAAACCTTCCTATCAAACCGTTAGTGGATGAGGCCCCTTTATACGACAGGCCATCGAAACGGCCTGATTTTCAGGATGAATTTCAATTGTTGGATCTTTCAAAGCTCGAAGAGTCTGAAAATCACAATGACGCTTTCTTAAACCTGCTTGCTTCGCCAAATATCGCATGCAAAGAATGGGTCTATCAACAATATGACCACATGGTCAGGATAAATAGCGTGATCTTACCAGGTTCCGACGCTGCAATAATCAGGATTAAAGGTTCTGCAAAAGGTGTTGGCATATCATTAGATTGCAATAGCCGCTATTGCTATCTCGATCCTTACCTTGGTGGGCTAATTGCCGTGGCCGAAGGAGCGCGTAACCTGGTTTGTTCAGGAGTAAAGCCACTGGCTATGACTAACTGTCTGAATTTTGGAAACCCTGAAAAACCGGAAATTATGTGGCAGTTTAAGGAGTCAGTCAGTGGGATGAGCGAAGCAAGTCGCTTTCTGAAAACTCCGGTTGTAAGCGGTAATGTTAGCTTTTATAATGAAACTCAGGGAGTGGCAATCTACCCTACACCGGTTGTCGGAATGATCGGTTTGATTCCAGATTGTTCAAAAGCAATAACACAGTTTTTCAAAAAAGAAGGTGACGTAATTATTCTATTAGGAGAAACTAAAGAAGAGTTAGGAGGAAGTGAGTATTTAAAAATACTCCATAATAAAGAAAGGGGCAAACCACCTGAACTGATTCTTGATTTAGAAAGCAGGTTACATGATGTGTGCCTCGAGGCTATCCATAAAGGGTTTGTTAAATCAGCCCATGATTGTTCGGAAGGAGGCTTGGCAATAGCAATAGCGGAAAGCGCGGTCTCAGGTCCGGTTACTTTAGGCGCAGAAATATCTTTGGAAAGTTCCATCCGAAAAGATGCCTTGCTATTTGGAGAATCGCAGTCAAGAATTGTCTTATCCGCCAGTAAAAAACATATTGAAAAAATTATCGGCATTGCTGAAAAAAAAGAAGTGCCCGCAACTATTATCGGTAAAGTTACTAAAAATAGTTTAAAAGTACATATTAATTCAAGGTCTGTAATCGAATTAAGTTGTGGTAAAATCAAAAAAGCATGGAAAAACACTATAAAAACTTATATGGAAAATTAAATTATGCCTCACCGCAGGGCTCAATAAGATCGCAAGCAAAAAAGGTTGATTCATATGGTTTTAGATAAATTCAAAGAAGAATGTGCTGTATTCGGAGTTTATGGACACCCGGAAGCTTCAAATCTTGCTTATCTGGGCCTATACGCATTGCAACATCGGGGACAGGAGAGTTCCGGTATAGTATCTTCTGACGGAAAACATCATTATGCCGAGATAGGCATGGGGCATGTCGCGGAAATATTTTCAGAACGAAAAATAAGGAGGTTGACAGGCAGTCTGGCGATCGGCCATAACCGTTATTCCACTGCCGGCGCCAGCCTGCTAAAAAACGCGCAGCCCTGTATGATTAACTATTCAAAAGGCCAGCTTGCCCTTGCCCATAATGGAAATCTGATCAATGCCAACCCACTGAGAGCAAAACTGGAAGAAGACGGATCCATATTTAATTCCACAATGGACAGTGAAGTTATCGTCCATTTAATTGCCAAATCCAAAGAAAACAATTTTTCTGACTGTGTAGCTTCCGCATTGCAACAAGTAAATGGAGCGTACTCACTTGTGGCGATGACTGAAAAGGAGCTTGTTGCTGTAAGAGATCCGCGTGGGTTTCGCCCACTCTCTTTGGGACGAATCAGAAATTCAAAATCTAACAGCGGTTCGGGTGACGCTTACATAGTTGCATCAGAAACCTGCGCAATGGATCTTATTGAAGCGGAATTTATCCGGGACATAGAACCAGGTGAAATGATTTTAATTAATGAGAAAGGTATACAATCTTTTAAGCCTTTTAATGAAGAAACATTATCTTTCTGTATTTTTGAATTTATTTATTTCGCGAGACCGGATTCAAATATTTTTGGTGAGAATGTCCATTATGTGCGTGAGAAATTTGGTGAAATCTTGGCTGAGGAAGCTCCCATGGATGCTGACTTGATAATACCTGTACCGGATTCCGGGATTGCTGCCGCTCTTGGCTACGCAAAAAAATCAGGAATCCCCTTTGAAATGGGATTAATACGGAACCACTATGTGGGACGGACATTTATTGAACCGAAACAAAATATTCGAAACTTTGGAGTAAAAGTAAAATTGAATCCTGTTAAAAATTTAATCAATGGAAAACGGGTAATTATAATAGATGATTCAATTGTGCGCGGGACAACCAGCAAGAAAATCGTAAAGATGATAAAAGACGCCGGAGCTAAAGAAGTGCATTTCCGGGTCAGCGCTCCTCCAACAACTCATCCATGTTATTATGGAATTGATACGCCATACAAGGTCGATCTGGTCGCAGCAACTCACTCTATTAAAGAGA
>DASCNB010000133.1:0-21108 GCA_036011265.1 Nitrospinota bacterium
AGAGATATTCGGCTTGAGGAAACATCCCTTTTTTGTAATTAAAATGCTGCTTGAAAAAAGGCTGGAGGTGTAATGAACGGAAATGAACGGCTACTCCTATACCTCTTTTTTGGATTTCGGTTAGGACTTCGTCCCGGGATACCTTTAAATTCTCTGTTTTAATAACTATAACGTATAAATGATGGGCGTGTTTAATATTTGATTCTACTTTTAACAACTGAATTTCTTCTGTCTTTTCAAAAGCGTCATTGTATTTTTTAACTATTTGCATGCGTCTGCTTAAAAAGGATTCCACCTTTTTTATTTGATGAATTCCGAGAGATGCCTGGATATCAAACATGTTGTATTTATAGCCGGGCATAAGAAGTTCCCAGTGCTGAAATCCGTCTTTACCATACCGTTTCCAAGCGTTTTTGCTTATTCCATGCAAGCTCAGGATACGCAGTTTATCGGCATAATCATCATCATTAGTTGTTAACATTCCTCCTTCGCCAGTAGTAATATTTTTTGTCGCATAAAAACTGAACGCGGTAAAATCTCCGATAGCGCCTATTTTTTTTCCGTGATATTTTGATTCAAGAGCATGCGCCGCGTCTTCAACAACAGATAAATTATGCTTTTGAGCCAGCGATGTTATTGTATCCATGTCGCAAGGATGGCCTGCAAAATGGACTGGTAGGATTGCTTTAGTGCTGTTATTGATTTTAGATTCAATTTCCGAGCTATTTATATTTAACGTTTCAGGTTCTACATCTACAAAAACAGGTTTTGCATTTTGATGAACAATGACGTTGGTTGTAGCGGGAAAAGTAATAGGAGAAGTAATAACTTCATCACCAGATGAAATGCCTGAAACAACCAGAGAAAGATGAAGGCCGGCCGTACATGAATTTAGCCCTATTGCATGTTTGCAGCCTATATAATCAGCAAAAGATTTTTCAAAAAATCTGGTTTTTTGGCCGGTAGTCAACCATCCTGAATTAAGAGTTTGAATTATCTCTTTAACCTCTTCTTCGCCAATAGAGGCCTGATGGAAAGGAAGAAGTTCTGGAGTCATATTATTTAAAATCCTCTGGATTAAATTCTGTAAAAACTGCTTTATCCCAGCGAAACTTATCCTTTGGAACAGGATGTTCTTTCGTAACTGCTCCAGACACATGAACTTTGGAGAACTGCTTCATAACAGCTAAAACCCATTTACCATTAATTTTTTCCCAGTAATCGATGTACAGAATATCTCGGCGTATTTTAAAGTCATTCATTACAGCAGTAGGGGGAGATTGAATAACATTCAATCTAATTTCTACTTTCCCCAGAGTTCCCCTGTCATCCAGGTAAACTTTTTCAAATTTATGGCCGGTAAAATTGAAATTTGGATCTGGAATGAATCTATAAATTGGCGGTAAAGGCACACCCAAAAAAGGGTCTTTCTTTATTGGATCTCTTTTAATATCTTCCACAGATGGATATAACGGATACCCACTAACATTACGCTTGAAAGATCTATCCTCCCGGTAATTTGTAGGTACATGCCCGCTAAAATATTGAAATTCTTCAGAAGAAATGGCTTTTTGATACTCGGGATGTTGAAATGAATAAATAGTTTCCCATTGACTCTTAAAACGGGCGTCCACATATCGAGAATCAGCCTTATATAATATTCGAGCCTCTTCAAGCAAAGTATTTTTATTTTCGGAACCCGTGACAATAGACACGTTTAATGATAATAATAAAAAACTAACCAAAGACATGCTAATAATTAAATTGATTTTTCTCATTATTCCTTCCTTTGTTAAAAATTTTTGACATAACAGGGAAATTTATATGGCTGTATTTCCATCACGAGTCTTCTACCTTTAATATTTGAAAAGGACCTGCGATTTTTTCTAATTTATAATTTTTTAAAATAAACTCAAAAACTTTTGGCGCATAGTTTGAGAGCCTTCTCTCTTCTTTGCCGTCTATAGCGATGTCGGCATAAATAATTAGTTTGGGTATATTCTTTTTAAGTTGATCAACAATTTTTTGCTCTTCATCCAATACTTTAATAGTTTGCGGTAGAACCCAATCGTATGCGGTTGGATTTTTTCTTTCAGAAAGAAAATACCATATAGGATTCAAAGGTAACGCAAAAATAGGTTCGTCCTCTTTTGTTGTCTGTTTAATATAAGATACTATATCTTCAATCCATATTGCTTCCAATGGGTGAGCAAAAATACGAGCCCTATTAAGATTAATATAAATATGATTATTTCTCAACTCTCCAATGGAACCAGCGTAAAACCCGTGATGAAAATTTAAATTAACTATAAATAAAGCAGGAAATAATAAAATCGGGATTGATATAATAAAATTTCTTACAGCACTTTTTGAAGCTGATCGATTCATATAAATTCCGGTGCCGATGATTTTTCTATAAAATAAATATAAGAAATAACAAAGGAGGATATAAAAAACAGGAAGAACTCTTATTAAATTATCAAAACCTACCCTCCATACAACCAATCCATACGTACCAATTCCAAATAATAATAGAACAAAAACCTGCATGTTGGATTTATTGAGAACTATGTCTTGCTCAGAAAACAGCTTTCTTTTGAACAATAAAATAGCGGTAGCAATATACACAATTATAGGCAGGTAGAAAAGGGAGAGATCAAAAAACTCTTTAAAAGAAGGAAATCCTTTTCCGGGAGCTGGTAGTAATGATGGGAAAGGATTTCCCCAAATAGAGGACATTTGAAAAACAAATTTGTACGCTTTTGCAGGCAAATTAATCATGATGGCGCCCACGATGGATGCCACTGCAAAAACAACTATCATGGAAATCAGTATCTTGTAATTAAAATGTAATTCTTTGAAACTAAAAGAATGTTTTTTGTGACCATGAATGGCTTTTATTATTAAAACAAGCATTAAAATAAAGATGGAAACTGCTCCAATTTCAGTTTTGAACAATAGCGTCAGGAATGCGACAAGAATTGACAAAGCGAAGTCAAATTTTCGCGCAGAATTTATGTACCGGTTGATAAAATAAATATTAATTACAGTACAAATGGGGAATAAACGGTTGTAATACATAGAAGGAGCAGAAAGAAGCAACAATGTGGAAATAACAGCAAAATTCTTATCCATGATGTTTTTGGAAATATGGTAGAACAAAATGACCGTAATTGAAGTCAGGATGACAAACAACAGACGTATAGAAGCGAGATTAACTCCGAATATTTTGAAAAAAACGGCAGTAAGGAAATAGCGTCCCGGCGGATATCCGTCAAATCCAAAATCCACCAATGGAATTTCTCCATTGAGAGACCTTAAAGCTCCGTATGCAAGACCACCTTCGTCCCATAAATTGAGCCCATATTTATAAAAAAAAAGTTGGTAAGCGGTACAAAAAACGAAACCTAATGTGTATTGAAGTTTTGTCGAATTAATATTCATATTTATAGAAGTCTCCGCCAAGTTATCAAAATATCAGAGATAAAATAATTTATCAAGAAGCTTAAATAACGCGACTCAGTCGCAGCTATAATTCGGCAAGGAAAACCGAATTGGACGGCTTCTGAAGAAAAGCCACCCAAATAGTTGAGACCATGGAAGGCCTATAATCAAAAATAAATTTTCCATAAAGACTCCAAGCCTGAAAGGAATGGGGAATGACAGAGAAAAACGATTTTTTTCTTTTCTCTACTTTTTACTGCATATGATATAATTATTTAATAAGCAATCCAATTTCATAGGATTATTATTTTGTATAATGAAATTTCTCATACCATTCAAAAAAAATATTTTTTATTTAATAACCCTCGGTTTTATTTTCGCTTTTTTATTATCTGAACCTCTTGCATATGGAATTGAGACAAGCGCCTCCGAACAGGATCTATTTTTTCAGGAGGACATTCCCTCGGTTAAATATTCTCTCTCAGGTCCTTATTTGACAGCTACCAAAGACGCAGCAGGGGAATTTTCAATTCACGTTACAGTTCCAAAAGACCATCACGCCTATCTTGATTCTGGAGATAAAGGATTATTCATTTCTTTAAGTTTTGATTTTTCAGGGGTAGAGTCTGCCGGATACAAAGTCTCACCTGTATCAAGCCCAGAGGGGACGCATGATAAGGAATTCGAGGCCACGGTTTTGCGCGGAGCAGGGGAATTTAAGTTTGCTCTTAGTCGAGTAAAAGGGCGTGAATTTATTATTCCTCCGATCGAAGCAAAATCTCAAATCTGTAACGACATTACTAAAATATGCTTCCTGCCACAGATAGATGAAATACCTTTAATAATAAAAAGTGAAATTACTGAAGAGACTTTCGGAGCAGGAATTATAAAGTCTCCACCCACCTTACGTCCGGACACTCTTGATACTCCGGCGAAAAGCTCACTTGTTTTCACTGAAGGAGAAGGATTTACAGGGAAAGTTACCGCTCTTTATAAAAAGTATTCCCAAAATGCAGTAATGGCTTTTATTTTTATTTTTTTAGCCGGTCTTTTAGCCGCCGGAACCCCATGTGTTTACCCAATGATTCCTATCACCTCTGCCATCATTATGGAACGAGGGGGATCGAACAGACAAAAGGGGATTTATCATTCTCTATCATATTTTCTCGGAATAATATGTCTATACATAATCCTCGGGTATGCGGCCGGAATGACCGGAGGCGCTTTCAATGTTGTCATGCAAAGTCCTATTACTAATCTTTTTTTTGCTATTTTATTTGGATTTTTTGGTTTTGCAATGCTAGGTTTTTTTGATTTTACGATCGGTGGTGAGGATTTTACTTCGCGGATATCCTCTGCGATAGGCAAAAAAAGGGGACTCTTCAACACTTTTCTTATGGGCATAATCGCAGGCTTAATTATTTCTCCCTGCGTTGGTCCAGTTGTTTTTACCCTTCTCCTGCAGGTAGCAGATAGAATCGCTGAGGTAAACGCGGCCCTGGCCGCATCAGGCAGCGAGGCTTCTTTTATAAAAAAATCGCTCATTGCCGGACAGGGCGGATTAATGATGGGAGGATTCGGAATAGGAATTGGAGTACCACTTCTTCTTGTCGGGCTTTTAAGCAACCAAATGCCAAAGGCAGGAGCATGGATGGATTATGTAAAATATGCTCTCGGATTAATAATTCTCTATATCGCCTGGGTTTACTTCATGAAAGGAATAAAGACCGCTCAAATCAATGACCAGGCAGCCTATACTATCCTTGCTGGGATTGCAGCCGTAATTTCATCCATTTATTTAGGCCTCTTTCGCACGGAAAAAAACAGGATAAAAAAAGGGATTTCTTTTTTTCTACTCTTACCAGCGTTCTATTTCATGTATAGCGGGTTATCACAAGCCGGGATAATCACAATAAAAAGAGAAGCTGCTGATTTTTCGGCGAGAGAAACAACTCTTACAAAAAATGGCGTTGAAATAGAAAAACATGAAAACCTCGACTGGTATCGTGATTTTGAAGGGGCCAAAAAAGTGGCTCTCAAAGAAAACAAACCGATCTTTATAGATTTCTTCGCGTACTGGTGCGCGAATTGCTTGGAGTTTGAGAAACTCTCCGTAAAGAACGAAAAACTCAACCGGATTCTTCAAAACGCCGTTCTTGTAAAAATTTATGATACCGATCCTATATTTAAATTATTTAGAGACAATCCGACACACCGTGAGTTAAAAACTGGACTTCCCTATTTCGCTATTCTGAAACCGAACGGTGAATTTTTCTGGAAAGGAACACAGTATAATGCTGTGGAAACAATGGGGGCAATGATTAAATCTGCCTCTTAATTAAATAACCATCCCTACTTTTTCATTCTTTTTTTTAATATCAGAATCCCCAAAACACCCAGCACAAATCCTCCAACGTGTGAGAACCATGCCACTCCGGCAGTATTTACTGCTCCCGCATTTTGCAGCGAATAATAACCGTTCAGGAATTGTATTACAAACCAGAATCCAAGCACTACAATAGCAGGCAGTTCCACTAATTTTATAAAAATGAAGATTGGAATAACAGTGAGAAGTCGTACACGCGGAAATGATATCAGGTACGCTCCCAGCACGCCGGAGATAGCGCCACTCGCCCCTACCATGGGAATAGTGGACTGACCTATTAAAATAATATGAGTCAACGCCGCACCCAGTCCGCAAAAAATATAAAAAAAGAAGAAACGCGCATGTCCTAACCGATCTTCCACATTGTCGCCGAAAATCCAGAGGTACAGCATATTACCGCCTATATGTAGTATTCCCCCGTGGAGAAACATGGACGTAAATAAGGAAACTATTCCTACTTTTAGATGCTCAACGTCTTCCGGAGATAAAATTTGTTTTGGAACAGCTCCATAGGTGCTGAACATGCTTGCCAGTTGATGCTGGTTCATGCTCATATTATGCTTAACAAATACGTATATATTTCCAATTATTAAAAACACAGTTACAATCGGCCACGATTTGGTAGGATTACGATCTCGGATAGGAATCATAAATCATACAATAGCATAACAAGATGCATCCTCAAGAAGAAATGAATTTGATTTTTTTTTCAGAAACATGAATTAGTTGATATAATAAAATATGTTTAATTATAAATACCATATCTTTTGCTGCGTGAATGAGCGACCTCCAGATAATCCTAAAGGCTGCTGCAAAGCAAAAAACTCTAAAAGTATCCTGGACTACCTGAAAGGAACCGTTCATGAAAAAGGATTAAAAAAAGAGGTTAAAGTCTCAGCCACAAAATGTCTCTCTGCATGCTCCAAAGGCCCTTCCGTAGTGATATATCCTGAAGGAACATGGTATACAGTGCCTTCGGTAGAAGATGCCAGGGAAATTATTGAAATACATATTTTAAATGGAGAGCCGGTAGAGCGGCTTAAAATGAAATGAGAATTTAACATGTCAAAAATTCAATCAAAACCTGACAACAAATATCCCTGGTATTTAAAACTATTTTTCCTCAACCAAAAGCGGAAATATGGGGCGGAACTTGAGCCAGCAAAGGTTTGGGGACGTGTCCCTCGGCTTTTCATTGGAGTTGCGACCTTATTCGGGGCACTGGACCGTAAAAAATCACCCATAGAGCCTCAGCTAAGAGCGTTGATAACTGTCCGCGTTTCCCAGATCAACTGGTGCGAATTTTGTGTAGATATTAACTCTTCCACCGTATTAAAACGCGGCGGATCAGACTCCCGCCTGGAAGACCTAGCGAAATTCCGGGAGAGTGAGCATTTTACCGAAAAAGAAAAAGCCGCCCTGGAATACGCAGAGGCAATGACCTACTCGGACCGCAAAGTTTCGGACAAATTATTTGAAAAATTGAAAGTTAATTTCAATGATGACGCGATTGTGGAACTAACCGGTCTCATTGCCTTCCAGAACCTCTCCAGTAAATTCAATTCTGCTTTGGACATCTCTCCCCAGGGCTTCTGCCGCGTTGCTCCAAAAGAGCGGGGATGAAAAGCAAAAAAAAATAGAATTAGTATTAGTCACAAAGATACAAAGTTCACAAAAAGAAGATTAAAGGCTATATGAAAAAATCAATCTATTTTGTGTTTATGCTGCTTGCACTGGTGTCTGTCGGTTGCAGTGATAGCCTGGAAACAGGCCCCGCCGATGTAGTTATCATTACAGTTGATACGCTAAGAGTCGATCGTCTCGGCATTTACGGCTATAAATTTATTCAAACCCCCAATATTGACGGCCTTGGAAAACATGGTGTGGTTTTCGAGCAAGCTCGAGTGCCGGTTCCGATTACTTTGCCTTCCCACACGTCCATTTTTACAGGTCTTTATCCACCATCTCATGGGGTTCTCGACAATGGCAAATATAAAGCCGCAGAGAGCCTTACCACGCTACCAGAAATTTTTAAAAAAGAGGGTTACAATACCGGCGCAGTTGTAGGATCATTTGTTCTTGACAGAAGGTTCGGACTCAACCAGGGATTTGATTACTATGACGACTCTGGGTTTAAAATGGAAAAAGATGGCAGGGAACTCTTCTTCTTTCAGGAACGTTCGGCAACGGAAGTTACCGAGCATGCCTTGAAGTGGCTCAAGTCTCTATATGTTGCCAATCCGGGATCTGTTACTAGGGACCCAATCGTAAACGAAAAAGAGAAGCGGTTTTTTCTTTGGGTTCATTATTTTGATCCCCACGCTTTATACAATCCTCCAGATCCGTACGCGTCAAAATATAAGGACTCCCTTTATGATGGGGAGATAGCCTATACTGACGAACAGATAGGCCGATTGATTGATGGCATACGCAAACTGCGGGGAAAAAATGACCTGATCATTGTGCTGACCTCAGACCACGGTGAGTCATTGGGCGATCACGGGGAGATGACCCACGGGATATATCTTTACGATAGCACCGTCCAAATTCCACTAATAATCAGTGCTCCAGATAGAATACCTGCTCATCGTGTGCCATGGAGAGTGAGGAGCATTGATATTGCCCCAACCCTCCTGGAACTGGTCGGGATCGAATACCATAATCATATGGATGGATCCTCATTAGTGCCGCTTATAAAGGGTAATGGTAAAAGTAGGGATACATTTTTGGAAAGTGCTTATGCAAGGTTGCATTTCGGCTGGAGTGAATTGAGGGGTCTCGCAGTTGATGGCTATACAGTTATTGATTCACCTAAACCTGAACTCTATTCCTGGGAAGACGATCCAAGGCAGGTTAAAAATCTCGCACAAAAAAAACCGGAACTATTAAAATCATACTTGGAACGCCTTAACAGATTACTTAAAACCTTGCATAAAACTGATATGGCAGCACAAGCAAGGGGCGAGATGTCTAATGAAACTATGCAAAAAATAGAAGCTTTGGGGTATCTCAGTTTAGTTGATCCAAGGAAAGCAGATTCGGTTGAAATTGTGGAAATAGGCGGAATAAACCCAACTGATCAAAAGTTCTTCCAGTATAAACTTGCAAGAGTCGCCAAAATCATCGCTGAAAAAAAATACGACCAGGGTTTGGTTTTACTTGATGAAATGCTCGAATCGGATCCAAGAAATAATTGGCTGCTGATGCAGAAAGGCACAACCTATTTATTGGCTGGTGAAAAAGAGAAGTCCCGGCAAATGTTTCTTCAAATACTTGAACAGGATGCTCATTTCGTTTACGCCCTGGAAAAGATTGCCTGGTTGGAATTTGCAGAAGGGAATCTGGATAAGGCGGAAAATTACTGCAGGAAGGCCATAGGCCTATACCAGGATAACGCTGAAATGTATAACCTTTTATCGAAAATCATGGTTACGCGAGACGACTGGCCGGGTGCGAAAAAAATGCTCCAGGTTGCCTTGGATAAAGCCCCTTCGGATATCGACGCGCTTCTTTCTCTGGGCGCGCTGTTATTTGAAGAAATGAATTATTCAGAGGCAAGAAAACTTTTTGAGGACGCTTTGAGGCAAGCACCAAATAATATCGACGCTCTTAACTTAACAGGCGAAACACGCCTTAGAACCGGTGACCGCGTGGGGGCAATCAGAGCATATACCCATGCGGCGGAATTAGCTCCCCTGGATGGCATGCAGCAATATTACCTGGGGTTAGCCTATGAATTCGGAACAGATAGTATTTTGCTCGGTCCAGGTTCAGATTCAGTTGCAGCTCAATCTTATTATCAACGCGCACTTGAATTAAACCCGGATATTCAGCATGCAAAAGATAGGTTGAATATTTTTAATAAAACCAGTGTTCAAAAGAGCAAATAATTTTTTTAATGGGACCATCCAATAGAAGTTTGGTAGAATGTATGTTTAAAATAATACTATTTGGAGATATTAGTTTTGTTTATTTATAAGGCAGCGGTCATTGGAGCTGGGTCTATGGGGGGAGGTATTGCACAGGTTATCAGTTATTCCGGTCTTCCTGTAGTTATTAAGGATATTAATGAAGAGAGAGCAAAAACCGGACTGGAGGCTGCCCGAAAGATATACCAATCAAGGGTCGATAAAGGCAAAATGACATCTGATGATATAGTTAAAAAAATGGCGTTGATTTCCATCGCAATTGATTATAAAGATTTTTCAGATGTAGATATTGTCATAGAAGCCGTCCCTGAAAACATTGATATAAAAAAGAAAATTTTTAAGGAATTGAGCGAATCATGCCCGGAAACAACTATTCTGGCGTCGAATACATCGGCTCTTTCCATTTCTGAATTAGGATCTGTTACTAAGAATCCTGATAAAGTCGTTGGAATGCATTTCTTCAATCCCGCCCACGTTATGAAATTGATAGAGGTTATTCCAGGACTCCAGACTTCGGATGAAACAGTTGATGATGTAGTCTCTTTTTCGGAATCATTGAGAAAAATACCTGTGAGAGTAAACGAGTGTTCCGGTTTTTTGGTCAACCGAATTCTGATGTCTTATATCAATGAAGCATTTTATGCCTTGCAGGAAAGCGCTGCCAGTGCAAAAGAAATTGATGAGGCGATGGTCTCCTTCGGCATGCCGATGGGTCCCTTTACTTTAGTGGATATGCTTGGTCTGGATGTGGCAGATTCCGTAGCCGATATTTTATACAACAGTTATGGTGAAAGAATGAAACCAGCAGCATTGATAAAAAAGATCACAGCGTCAGGTCGATTAGGGACCAAAAGCGGGAAAGGAATTTACAATTATTCAAACGAAGAAAAAGACGATTCTTTTTTGGAAAATATTATCAAAGAAACTCAAAAAGAAACAGGGATTTCCAATACAGAGTTTTCTGTTCATCGTCTTTTGCTCCCTATGATTAATGAGTCGGCCATCTCTTTCCAGGAAGGGGTTTCTTCATTAAGTGATATTGATATTGCCATGTTAGCCGGCACCGGCTTTCCACAAGATAAAGGTGGGCCACTTCATTACGCCGATGCGCAGGGACTTGATAATATACTAAAGGAAATGGAAAAGTTTAGCTCCATATTCGGACAACGGTTTTGGCCCGCTCCCATTCTCAAAAGATATGTTCCTGCCAGATGGTTGGGAGTTAAGACTAAAAAAGGTTTTTTTGATTATTTATGAATCCTTTGCCACCAAGTCACAAAGGATGACTACCTTAATCTTCGCTATTTTGTGGCAGAATAGTTTTAATTAATTTTAATAAAAAAATGTTTAAAAATTTCTTTTTACATTTGGAACAGTTTGAAGCAAAAAATATTTTTCAGGATTGTGAATTTCTCTGGTCTCCTCTAAAAAAAACAGAATCCTTTATTCAGAAAAAAGTTTCGGAAAGAGATGCAAATTCCAGGCTACCAGAGGGGTTTGAATTACAAACACTGTCAGAAGACCCCTCTTTGAAATTAATATTTGTTAACAAGTACTTAAAATTGCAAAAACCATTTATCTCCCGGGAAATGAATATTTTTATAGAGGAAGGCGTAATTCTGGAACCAACCGCAATCATTAAACATCATGTTTACTTTGGTAAGAATACAGAGGTTAGACAGGGAGCTTATATCCGTGGAAATGTTATTGTGGGAGAAAGCTGTGTTGTAGGACACGCCACAGAAATTAAAAACGCTATTATGATGAACCATTCGGAAGCCGGGCATTTTGCCTACATCGGCGATTCTATTATCGGTTCTTATGTAAACCTGGGCGCCGGAGTCAAGCTTGCAAACCTTCAGTTTCGGACGGAAGAAGAAAAGACCAAAGGTTTTATCAGGGAAATCAAAATAAATTTTGGCAGGGAGATAATTCCAACACAGATGGAAAAATTAGGGGCTATAATTGGTGACTTTGGAGAAATAGGCTGTAATACCGTCACCTGCCCTGGCGCTTTGCTGGAAAGCAATGTACGAATATATCCGAACATCAATATCTCAAAAGGTTTATATAAAGCAGGCAGTTCTATTCAAACACAAAAAAAGGCTGCTCGCTGACAATTTTTGGAAAAAAATATGCCAAGCTCTCCAAAAGCTATAATATTAATAATACTTTTAGTAGTTTTTGCCGGTCTGGTGTCTACTAAATTTTTACGATCTTCCGGAGGAGATACTTTGAATTGGAAATCTGAATGGACAAAGACCAATTTCGAGAAAACTTCTATCAATTTCTCGGAAATTCTATCAGGAGGTCCACCAAAAGATGGCATCCCTGCAATTGATAAACCATCCTTTGTTTCATTTTCAAACGCGAATGAGTGGCTCAAACCCAATGAACCGGTAGTAGCCGTTGAAATAAATGGTAACGCTAAAGCATACCCCATCCAGATCATAATCTGGCACGAAATTGTCAATGACGAAATTATAGGAACCCCTATAACTGTGACTTTCTGCCCTCTTTGTAACTCCTCTATTGTATTTGACCGCCGCCTTGAATTTAAAGGCAAGTCCTTTCTTTTCGACTTTGGCACAACCGGAAAGCTAAGAAATAGTGACCTGGTCATGTATGACCGTCAAACTGAAACATGGTGGCAGCAGTTTGTGGGAACAGGCATTGTGGGTGATCTAACAGGCGCAAAATTGAAAGTACTTCCTTCTTTTATTATTTCTTACGCAAACTTCAAAGAAAGTTATCCGAACGGCAAAGTGCTTTCAAAAAAAACTGGGCACCTTAGAAGTTACGGCAAGAATCCTTATGTGGGCTACGATGATATAAACAATACCCCCTTCCTGTTACAGAATGCACCGGATAATCGCTTACCTCCTATGGAGCGAATTATTAACGTCTCTCTAAATGGTATTAACAAAATTTATCCACTCTCGATAATTCAAAAAGAAAAAGTTATCCATGACAAAGTTGGAAAAACCGATTTGGTTATTTTCCACCTGCCAGGAACATCTTCCGCCCTAGACAAATCGTCAATAGCAGGCTCCCGTGATATTGGTGCGGCAACGGTCTTTGAATCCACGCTAAATGGTAAACAGCTGTCTTTCAAAAGAAAGGATGGGGGTTTTGTGGACGAACAGACAAACTCTCTTTGGAACATAACCGGTAAGGCCATAAAAGGTTCTCTTATAGGGAAACAGCTAAACCCGATCATTCACGGAAATCATTTTGCCTTTGCATGGTTGGCATTCATTCCGGACAGCCAGATTTATGGTAAAAAGTAGAGGATTTATATTTTAAGACAAATACAAGACATAAATGACACCAGGGAGTGATAAAATAACTTGAATTATTTATTTGCGAGTAGAAACAGAGTGAGATTGTGATAATTAGCGGGTTTATCCAAAAAGTAAAAAACATTCGTCTGCCATCAGAACGCCTTCAGGCCTGAGATCTCCGCCAGTAAACACACCCGATCCTGTAATATGGGTAAACTGTTTATAATAAATATCCATGATATTGAAAGCCTCTCTGTCTATATCTTCAGAGACTATAAGCTTCACTCCGTGTCTATCAAGATCTCGCAGGTTGAGAGTTTCTGCGCCGGCCCCCATCAAGTTGGCAATTTCGATGTCAATCTCCAGTTTCTTCGCAATAGTACCAATGTTTTCTCGAGTTAATCGCATTGTTCTTTTAATTTTATATTCCCTGTCAATTGCTTCATCGAGGTCTTTGCAGTACATTAAACGGCTCAATAACTCCTCCGGAGCTGACTTAATAATTACTTCTTTTCTTACCTTACCTATATGAAAAGTTGTTCCTTCTGGTGCTAATGGCATATTTTTAAATAATATTAAATTTAAATTAAATTTAGCTATTCAGAAATGAATATATTAACAAACTACTTTCAAAATTTCTATATCAAATTTTATACTTGCCCGCTAAACGATAATTGATCATGAGCTTTTTGCAGCATTGAGGCAACAGGCAGTTCATAAGGGCATGCCTTTTCACAGGATGCGTCCGCGCAGGTAAAGCAGGTGTCCGCTTTTTGTTTTAATGAAGTATAACCTTCCATGGCCCTTTTTTCCATTCCATAGTCCTGGAAATACATCTGGTATCTCAAAATTGTGGCGATATTAACTTTTGAAGGGCAGCTTTCGAGACAGTCTCCGCAGCCGGTTCTACAATATTCACGTGAATAGAGTTTCGCGTACCGGTCTAATACTGCCCGGGATGATGCCGTGAATTTTTTACCGGACGCCTGAACGAAATGATTAAGCTGATCGGTTGCGGTAATAGTGACAATCAAACCATCCACTTCCGGATGTTTTAACACCCATTTGAACGCGGCATGTGGAAAACTGTCACCCCCGGTGTCAAGTTTCATATCCTTGGCGCCGGCTAATGTTTTCATGGCTATAACCCCTACATCTCTTTTCTTTGCTTCTTGAATGATTCCCGGAATTTGTGGAAATTTCATGAAATTAAACGCAGGCATAATAATATCATAATGCCCGGATTTTACTGCGGAGAGTAACAGTGGTTCAAGGTTATCCGGACCATGAGAGGATATCGCGAGATACCTTATCTTTCCCGCTCTCTTTAAAGTCTCCACTGCGGAGAGCATATTTTCATCCAGGAGTCTTTGTCCCCCAGATTTCTTGCTCTCCTCCTCTCCAATAGCATGAACAAAACAGACATCAAGGTAATCAGTATTTAGTCGTGAAAGGCTCCCTTCTACTGATTCAATAAAATCTCTTTTGGGGGAACCAAGCGGAAGATGTCCCGGGTACGGTATCGGCTTGCAGAATTTGGACGCTATAATCATCCGGTCCCGAATTTTGAACTTTTTAACAGCTTCTCCCAAAATGCTCTCACTTGGTCCATAATCAGGAGACGTATCGAAATAATTAATTCCTCTCTTTATGGCCCGTGCAATCAATGAGGCAGAGGGAAGCTTGCCGCATCCAAAAGAGATATCGCTCATTTTCAAACCGGTTTTTCCGATTTGCTTATATTTTTCAATTGTCGCTTTCCCGTTGGCAGCTTCACTAAAGGAAGGGACGCCCAAAACAGCTGTTCCACCAATCAAGGCAGATGATTTTAGAAAATCGCGTCGCTTCATCAGTATTTCCTCCCTTCATTTGCTAGGTACTAATTAAATTAATATGACAGAGCAGAAATGCACCTAGAGCATGACACTCGCAGACAAATTAGTTTTCTGCAAAGAACGGTCAAAACAGAACACTACCTAAAATTTAGTAATATTGTTATAAATGAAATCTTGGGATATAATATCAATCTGCTCACTTAAATTCAATGCCATTACATTTTTTTATTAACAATTGAAGTCTCCCGCACAGCAAACTACGGGGAATCTTTAGTCTAGAGTATTATTTTAGGTTCTCTCGCTAACCCTGTCGCAAGCAGCGGGAAATGCGCTCGCTAAACACTTTCATGGGATATAATTATCAGCGATTTATCGATCTCTTATTATTCCCTCTGTATGACCTCCGCTCAAAGGTCACAATTTTTTTTAGAAACCAACAGATAAAAACCGGTTTCAAAAGAGACCCTTCCACAAAAAATATTATACTAATTTCATTTGTACTATCAGGATTAGTCTTATCTTTTCTATTGTTCTGGATTTTAATTAGGAGTACTCCTTCAGAGGAAAAAACCGAAAATATCCTAAGCAGACTACCTGCAGAAAATAAACAGGAGATTATAAAGCAGGGTTCCATAACTACAACAAGAAGAGAGACTGATAAAGAAATACCAAAAATAATAGACCCTTTTCCCATTATAAAAAACGAAAATGTATCAAAAAATGAAGAAGTAGAGGTAAAGACTGAAGCGGAAATAAACGAGGGGGGAAAAAAAGACAACACTGTTGAGAATACTATTACTCCTCCTCCTACAGAGAACCAACAGGAGGTACCAGAGCAGGACTTCAGAGCCCCAACAGCAATAGAAACTGATAAAAAATCACTCAATAAAACAGAACTTCTTCAGATCGTAAAAAAAGAAGACGTAGAAGAAATAGAAGTAAAAATTGAGGAGGAAGTAAGGGAAGAAAAAAAAGATGATGAAGTTTCTTCAGATTCAGTAGTGGCCACTTCTCACTACATAAAGATTGTGGCAAATAATGTAAATATAAGGACAAAACCATCCCCGGAGGCGGATATTATTGCTCGTTTGGGGCAGGGATTTATAGTAAAAAAACTGGATAATCAGGGAGACTGGGTATTGACCGATACCGGAGTGGGGTTGAAAGGATGGATCTATTATGATCTGCTTGAAGATACGACTGCAGACGAGTATGAATCATGGAAAAATAATCCGAATAGATCCGCTGTCATAGGAATAATCAGAAAGGACCTGGACGACCTCGATAATCTGGAGAAGGAAAAGAAAAAAATCGAGGAACTTCTATATGCATGGAAAGCCGCCTGGGAAGAAAAGGATATAGAGAAATATCTGTCTTTTTATTCAAAAGCCTTTACAAAAGCCAGCTTTAACCGGGAGAGTTACAAGGAATACAAAAAAAATATTTTTGATAAACCAGGCATTATTTCTATAGAGATAACAAATGTTTCAATTAACTGGGATAATTTTTTTATGATTGCCTCTTTTATCCAGAAATATCAATCAGGCCCTATCAATTCCACCACTAAAAAAATGCTTCATTTTCAACAGGAAATAGACGGTTGGAAAATTGTAAAAGAAATCCTTATTAATCGGAACGCATAGCTTTGCAGGTTAGCAATGATTGAAAAAGACAAAAAATATAGGGAAAAATGGAGGGAGAAATGAGTTGGGGAGTAAAAGAGTTACAACAAAAACTCCAAAACTCCTTTTCCCTTTTCTTTGTGGCAAATAATTTTTGATTATCGGCTTTCCATATCAAAAGTGTTTAGCGAGCACATTCCACTCAGCTTGCTGCGAGATTAACGAGTGAAATTTAAAAAAATTATACTCTACACTGAAGATTCCCAGTAGCTTACTACAGGCAGCTTCAATTGTGTTTGCCACTAAGCCGCGTTACGAAATGATGGTTGTGAAAAAAATAAATATAACATATTATAGTTTCAACAAGTTTAACTCATGACAAATAATTGGGATCAAAATGAAGCAGCAAAATAAAAGAAATATTCAACGTTTTAGTTTTGCCTTTAATGTTTATGACAAGGATGGCAATTTATTAGGAGTTACCAAAAACATTTCTTCTGATGGATTTTTTCTTGAAACTAAAAAAAATATAAATAAAGACGCTTTGAATATTTCCATTGAACTGCCTAGAGAGCTTGGCACACTGAGCCTGGACTGTACGGTTGTGAGGAATGAAGATACCGGCATAGGAACAAAACTTTTCCTGGACGATGAGAACAGAAAAAACTTCTCCCGGATGATAGAGAATTTGAACGAGTAATAAAAATAATTCTATAACGCTGTAGAACCAAACAGAATTGAAAAGAAAATAGAGAGAAAGGAACAAGAAGAGTTATCAAACAGTCCTCTTGTCATTCTGGATCAGATTCATGAATTCCATCCTGGTGCGCTGGTCTTTCAGGAAAACACCTAACATTGAACTGGTCACAACGGTAGTGTTTTGTTCTTCGATTCCACGCATCATCATACATAAATGCTTTGCCTCAAGAACCACGCCGACTCCCTGAGGTTTTAGGGCTTCATCAAGAGTTTTAGCGATTTGCTGAGTAAGACGTTCCTGAACCTGAAGCCTCCTGGCAAGAATATCTACTATTCGCGGAATTTTACTGAGTCCAACTATTTTCTTATTCGGAATGTAACCAACGTGGCATTTTCCGAAAAAAGGAAGAAGATGATGCTCACAAAGAGAATATACATCAATATTCTTTACCAATACCATTTCATTATATTCCACGTCATATAATGCATCATTTAGAATTTTATCAACATCCTGCTTATATCCTTTTGTTAAAAATTTCAAAGACTTAGAGGTTCGATGTGGTGTTTTGCTAAGCCCCTCTCTGTCGGGATCTTCACCCAAACGTGTGAGCAATTCACGGATCAAATCTTCCATTTTTTACCTTTCATTCGATAATAAATTAAAAAAAGCCAGTAACAGTTTCCCGCAATAATAACAAACCATAGATAAAAATACAATTGATTTAAGAGAGATAACAAAGAGATAAAAAATAATTGCATTCCCAACCCCAGCCAGCTTGTCATTGTTAACATTTTTTTGTCAAGATACCAGTTTGAAGGAGAGCTATCAAAATATTTAAGGCTCCACCAGTCTATTTTCATCATTATACGGTCCTGCCAGCCAAAAAACAGAAGAAAAAGTTTTTGTAGAATCATTAAAAATTTCTGCTTAAAAGGATCACTATATACTGCATTGTCTTCTTCCCGTACAGTTTCATCTACTCTACTTGCAGTTTGCCTGTTAACGCTATGCGCGTAGCTTATAACATAAAACACATAGTAGGAACACTGTAATTGTGAGCTCAAAAAAGCAGCAAAGGAAAGAACCCAAATTTCAGCCGTGGAATATTGACTTTGCAAATGCAAACCAATGGCAATGAAGAACGCAAGGTTCGTAGTAAAATCAATAATGGAATCCAGAAATCTTCCAATACGTGATGGGGTATTTCTTGCCCTTGCCAAATGGCCATCAACTGTATCCAAAATATTTTTGATTTGAATTAATATGGCGCCGACGCATAAATATAAATACTCTTGCCGCGCGAGAAAGTATGCCGCGCCAATGCCAAAAAAAAGCGCAACAATCGTAACCTGGGGAGGTGTGATAGGGGTGTTATATATCCATCTGACAATTTTTAGAGCCGGCTTTTTTCCCCAAATAGCGCTAACATCAAAGAAATCTTTGGATGGGTTGAATTTTTCAGCAGCCTGCTCAATAGAAAATATATCTTTTTTCAATCTTCGTTCAAAAAAAATGGCGCTGCTGGTTAAAAGAGCCGCCGCGCCGATTAAAAAATTAAAAGAGAAAAAACTTCTATGACCGTTTTTCCATGCCTGCCGGTTGTCTGGTTACCTGCTGTGCTATAAGCCCGCCTTCTCCATTATCTACCAGGTCGTGCCATACATTGGCAGGGGCTAAAAATGTAGTACCGGCTTTTGCTTCAAGCATTTCTTCACCTCCGTCATCAAGCTTGAAAGTACCGGAACCGGCAATTACTGTAAATATCTGGTCCCCGGTTGGATGACGATGGTATCCCAGCGATTGACCTCCTTTGAAGTAATAAACATCAAGGGTAAGGTTGTCTGTTTTTATAAGATTAACCTTGTTTACCACACCATCTGTTACAGCTTTTTTTTCATTAATATTCGCGTTTAGAATTGCCATACTGTGTTTCCTCCTTAAAAATATATGTTAATAAATAAAAAAAGAATTTACAACCCAATCTAAAAAAATAAACAGTAATTTCATGTTACTTTTTTAGACAATTATCGGTTAAAAAGGATTCTTATAATTTTTTTGTTTTTGCTCTTTTTTTTCTTTCTGCTTTGGAAAGCTTTTTCGGGTTCCCTCTTTTTTTAGTAGAGACTTTTCTATCCTCATAATCCTCCTCGTCATAACCTTTCATTTGGTAAAGAGAAGCCATCTCAATTTTTCTCTCAAATTCCGATGATGAGACGGAGACCGTGTTATGTTTTTCAGCAAAATCCCTGATTTCTCTATCGGACGAAACCACAACGACCTCTTCAGAAGAATCTGCAATAATACGTTTAATAACTTCATCCGCTTTTTCTCCGAGCTTTGAATAAATGATTTTAATTCCTTTTAATTTTTCCTGACTTTGAGTTGGCATGCCTCCTTTCCAACCATCAAAAACAATTGCAACAGATACGTTCTTTTGACTTTTGTAACGACTGAGCTTTTCAATAAGTCTGTTTCTCGCGTTTTCCAGAAGTTCTTCACGCCGAACGCTCAATTCAGGGGAAACGTGCAACAGATTATAACCATCTATAATGACTTTTGGAGGCATCTTGGGTGGAATTCAGAATATGTTAGAAGTTGATTCCAATTAATTTATAAGAACTAGTCGAATGCTTCGACTGAACCTGTCCTGCGTTTATCGAAGAGCTC
Source organism: Nitrospinota bacterium (assembly GCA_036011265.1). Taxonomy (GTDB): domain Bacteria; phylum Nitrospinota; class Nitrospinia; order CAJXCL01; family CAJXCL01; genus CAJXCL01. The sequence continues at coordinate 19,868 of DASCNB010000133.1, forward strand.
TAGACCGACAGTTTTTTTGTTTCATTGATGCTCATTCATAACACCTTAATTAACCCAACATATCACCTTGAGTCTGCCGAAGGATCATTTTTAGTTGCATCAATACTATAAATCTCCTCCAACAGGGCGAATAATAATATCCTCAATCAATGTTTTTTTCGACTGCTTACAGGCTAAGATCACTGTTTGAGCAATATCTTCAGGCAGAATCATTTTAGTATGATCAAAATCTCCTTCAATATTATTCCAAATAGGCGTATCAACCGCCCCGGGAAGTATGGCTGTTACTTTGACGTTGTGTTCTCTCGCTTCCTCTCTCGTAACAGCAGTAAGACCCATCATGCCGTATTTGGAGGCGCAATAACCCGAGGCATTAGGAAACGGCTGGATACCTGCTACAGAAACAATATTTACTATATGTCCGTTTTTTTGTTTTATCATGGAAGGCAACACAGCTTTAGTACATAAAAACGCGCCTTTTAGATTTATATTTATCATCCGATCCCAATCTTCCATGGAAGTTTCTACAAGAGGCATAAATCTGGCCACACCGGCGTTGTTTACCAGAATATTAATGCCACCTAATGTTTTTTTTATTTTATTTACGGTGCTATTCATATCAGCTTCAGAAGATACGTCACACGGAAACGGACATGCCTTGCCCCCGTTTTTGTTAATAGATTCCGCAACGGATTTAATTTCATCAGCAGTTCGAGAAGATAAGGCAAGCATGGCTTTTTCTTTTCCAAAAGCTTCCGCAATGGCTTTCCCAATGCCGCGTCCCGCTCCTGTCACCCAAACAATTTTATTCTCCAGGGAAACCATGATTAAAAATTATTCTCCCCTATATACGACAATATTGTTTTCTGTTTCGTAAAGCTTTAATTCATATAATTCAGCATTGTTTTCCAGAAGAACTTCTTGAAGAATTTTCCAGAATTGAATGACCAAATTTTCCGCGGTCGGTATAATATCAGTCATAAAATCCACGTCTTTATTAAGGTATTTATGATCAACTTTTTCTACGATATTTTCAGTAATAATTTTTTTTAAATCTTTAAGATCAATAACCATCCCGGTTTTATCAGGCACATTTCCTCTGACAGTGACTTCCAGCACGTAGTTATGACCATGGCCGTTTGGATTATTACACTCCCCAAAAATATTTTTATTTTCCTTATCGCTAAGTTTTAGATTATGCAGACGGTGCGCGGCGCTAAAAGTAACTTTTCGGGTTATAT
>DASCNB010000134.1:0-8282 GCA_036011265.1 Nitrospinota bacterium
TCCAAAACTAAAAAAGAAAAAGAGTAGTATTTCAGCTATTAAAGCTAATACTACTAAATATCCTTATATGATTAAACCTGTTTCCGCGTTATGTTTAACAGTATGCATAACATACTATTTATAATATAATATTTTTAAAAATGTATTAACAAAAGAGTATTGCCTGTTAACATGGGCAAGGGATTTGCTTTTAAAACATAGATAGCTAAAGCTTGCGGAAGATGTCGTATTTTTTACTGATTTGGATTTAAAGCTTTCAGTTTTGTAGGAGAGAGAAACAGGTATTAACAATTCCTGAATTCTTATGTCTCCATAAAGAAAATTATGTTAAAGAAGCTCTCCAGCAATTCTTTTTTCTCCTATATTTTAATTTCCTTATCCGTAATTATTTTATACACGCCCACTCTGAATAATGGCTTTTTTAACATTGATGATGAAAAGCTGGTATTGAATAATCCTTATATAAAAGATATTTCCTTTAAAAATTTTATAGCAATATTTAACCCATCAGGTATACCGGCTAGTACAGAAAAGGCATACAAACCGCTCAGGTCGGCCTCCTTTATGATCGACTATGCTCTAGGAGGTTACAATCCGTCTGTCTATCACATGGGCAATCTGATAATTTATTTGGTCACTTGTTTGCTGCTTTATCGGATTTTGGTCGATCAGATAAGACATTCTGCATTATGGGTTGCAGCTTTTTTCGCATTACATCCTGTTCACACAGAGCCCGTAGCCTGGGTTTCGGCAAGGAGCGATCTTCTGGCAGGTTTTTTTTGTCTCCTTTCTTTTTTTGCTTACCAGAAATCTATTAGTAAAATAACATCTTTGACCTATGCAGGTTCAATCATATTCTGGATACTTGCCTTTTTTTCTAAATCAGTTGCTGTCGCTTTTCCTATAGTGATTATTGGTTACGATATTTGTGTCAGATCAAGGCCATGGCGTCAAAATTTAATCCGATGGAGTCCCTTTATATTTTTATCAATCATGGCCTGCGTTTTTTCAATTTATAGAGCGAAAATAACAGGACATATTTATGACGATTTTTTATTTTTTTCCGATAGACTTCTCTATATAGCACTATTGATACAGCGATATATATTAACAACGCTGGTACCCTTGCGATTGAGTTTTTACTACACTCCTTTTCCTGATTTGTCTCAAATAGTTTTTGAAGTTGTCCTTTCTCTCTTTTTATGCCTGCTGCTAATAATGTTGGGTTTGTTCTGGTGGCTTAAAGATAAAAAAAAAGTATTTATTTTAATACTCTTTTTTACTTTTCTTTTGCCCGTTATTCAGATCATTCCCTTCCCGGTTATGCAAGCGGATCGATATCTTTTTTACTCCGTGCTTTCTATCGCAATAATTTTAGGATGGGTCATGGAAATTTTATTAAGGCATAAACAGAACAAATTAAGGCTAACCTTGGGGATTGGGATATTGATGTTCTACTTTAGTCTCTCCTGGCAAAGAATTCAATATTGGGAATCCAGTGTTTTTATTTGGCAGGACGCGGTATCCAAGTCTTCCCGTCCATTCGCAAAATTGCAACTTGGAAGAGCGTATTTTAAGGAGGAACAGTATAAAAAAGCTTTGGATAATTTTTTAAGAGTCACTGAAGAAAAACCAAACTATTATGGAGGATTTTACTGGGCAGGACGGTCTTTGATGAGCCTTGGAAGGCTAAATGAGGCTAATTTCTTTTTAATAAAATCGAAAAATATTTCGCCTGAGAATAGCCACTCTTACTATCAGTTAGGATTGATTGCCCTGTGGCAGGAAAATCTGGATAACGCGGAAAATTTTCTTCAGAAAGCCATAGCTATTGAGCCTCAATTCTGGGAAGCTTATTATCTCTTGGGATTGACCTATATGAAATCAGACAAACCAAGTCAAGCTCTTGAAAAACTCTGTAAATCTTTGCATCCTTCAAACAAAAATTACGATGATGCCCTTAAGGTAATTAGGAAATTAGGGTCAGGAACTTGCGGTAATGAATAAAATTTTTTGTACATATAATTATTTACTTATGTGGCACCCCATTAAGAAAGACGGCATATCATCCTAGTTGCTGCTTTGTTTTTAAGTTATGAGCCGAATTGAGCGACATGAAATATCGAAATTTTACTGACAAATATTGTCACTTTCTCCTGAAAATTGTGATCGCATAACATTTTTAATCGTTAGTTCTAAGCAATATTACATTTTAATATCCATAATATTTTGTTTTATAAGCGATAAAGTTGTCTGGAAATTTATTGTTTTTTTAGGTATATTATTTGCTTAATCTTTCTACAATTGACAAGGAGATATTTAATATTTTAATAAATTGTATTCATTTCAGGACACTATACCGAAAGGGGATGAAAAAATGATAAAGCTTTTAAAGAAAAAGGAAAAAGGGTTTACTCTTATTGAGTTGATGATAGTTGTTGCTATTATTGGTATCCTTGCCGCCATTGCGATTCCCAATTTTTTGAGATATCAGGCTAAAGCCAAACAAACCGAGGCGAAATCAAATTTGGGATCAATATACACCAGCCAGATAACATATAATGCTGAGACAGACACATATAGCAATGCCTTTACAAACTTGGATTGGGCGGCTTCAGGAAGTACGAGATATACCTATGCTATTGCCCAATCTGCACAAACTCAATTTACTGTGACCGCAAAAGCAAATGTTGATGGTGATGCTACGAGTGATTTTTGGATAATAAATGAATCAAAATCGCTTGTTAATGTTACAAATGATGTAACTTCTTAGTAGAGGAAGTTTACAGGAAATATTTGTTAAGGAGACAGATTATATCTGTCTCCTTTTTTTTTGTCAGGCTAATTATTTTTTGTGGACCTTTCGCTTAAATCTATTTTAGGAGCGTATTCCCTGCTGATTTGCTTTGAACCGTACTCGTACTGAGCTTACTTTAAGGTTAGCGAGCGAATATAGATAAAATTACTTCAATACACGGAAGTTTACTTGTAGTTTTACCACGGGGAAATTCAATTTTCCTGACACGCATCAAATTCTCAAAAAAGAAAGTTCTCTCACCGTTTATTTGAAGAAATAATCTGTTATTCTATTAATCCCACACAACGGGTTTAATTTCCCGCGCTCTGCATTGGGGAGTATATCATTTAGTTTGTGTAGTGTCTTCAACAAGGTTTTGGCAAAATTGTTTAAATGAAAAAATACTACTTGCTTCTCTATTTAATACTTTTATTTGCATTATATTTCCTCTCTATCTTAAATGGAAGGTTTGATCTGGATGACAATGAACTTCTGGACCCACCTCATATCCGCTCCGGAATATCAATAGAAAACATTAAGACCATGTTGACGTGGGGAAAGCATGTAGACTTCCTGCCTGTCCATAATTTCAGTCATATGTTAGAAGCAACAATCAGTCCGGGCTCAGAAAAACTAATACACTTTAACAATATAATAATATTTCTACTTATAGTCATTGCGTTGTATTTTGTTTTTCAAAAATATTTTCTTTTAAACAGCCTGTCTGCGTTTTTAGCGACTATTGCTGTAACTATAAACGGCACAAGCCATGAGCTGGTTGTCTGGATAAATGGTCGTAAAGATAGTCTCTCTTTGCTCTTTATTCTTGTTTTTATACTTTATACAAACGCATTTTTACAAAAAAATTATAAAAATCTAAATTGGAATTATGTCTTTAAACTGGTCTCAATATTATTTTTGTATTCACTTGCTATATTTACCAAATCAAATGCTGTTGTAGTGCTAGCCTTGCTGATATTTTGTTTCCTTTGGGAGTACAGAAGTGAGCTTAGAGAAATTCCAAAATCATTCTGGCTTTTTTTTGTAGTGTCTCTTGTCATAACAATTAACTATCTTTTAATGGTCAGAAATTTTTATTCAACCGTAAATAAAATGGTTTGGCATGTTGAAACAATTACCAGAATTCAAATGCATTTAGTTGCCCTGGGCCATCATGTATTTGATTGGATCATACCTGTTTTTCAAATATTACACCCGAGACAAACGGATTTATGGTTCGAATTAAATTTTAATTATATTTATTTTGGGATTTTACTCTGGGTTGTTGTTTTTGGGATTTTACTAAATGTGCATAAACTTCCAAAAAAGATGGCCCGGTCTTTTTTCTGGATTATTTTCTTTTACGCGCCTGTATCCGGGTTAATTTTTGAACATCCTCATTTTTACTCAGCCAGATATGCCTACCTTAGTCTTATAGGATTTGCAGGACTGATGTTTCAAATCATTGATTATTACAAAAGTAGATTATGGTTTAAAAAGTTTAATTTCGTTTGGATGTTTTTATTTTTACTTTATTTCGGTACTCATCTCCATCATAACTTTAACGCTGTTAACAGATGGCAGGAGAGCGCCCTTGTCTGGAAGCATTCGCACTTAAGCCGGCCCAATGATCCGACACTGGCCTCTTATTTTTTAAGAGCAATACTAAGAGATGATGGGAAGAGCATGAAATTATTGGCTGAAATAGAACCATACAAAAATAGTTTGATCTCTTTTTTAGAAGAAAACTGTTCTAATAAAGATTATATAAATAAGGCGCTCTATTCATGCTCTCATTTCAGAGAAACGATGTTTGTTTTTTTTCCTAACAAAGAAAATGCCAACCACTTATTAGATGATACCTTTTATCCCTGGATACGTTGCAAAGCACTTTTGTATTTAAAAAGATATAATGATATTGAGATTTTATTGCAAAAGAGATCCATTGATGTTTCAAAAATTCGCGAGAATGAAGGCATGAGAAATTGCAGATTTTTATACTTGTGCTTTGCAAAAGGGATAGAGGCCGCAGACGAGTATAAAAACGAACTTATAAAAGCCAACATAGCGCGCCAGCCCACTTTAGAGTATTGGAATCTGGTTAGTCGTAATTGTGCAGAACTAAACTAAGGTAACAGGTAAGAGGCTTTTTATAAAAGACATAATCTTTTCACCTCGTTAGAGAACAAAGCTATCAAAAAGAGAGTGCCTCAGAAAAACTACCCTTTGTTATTTCATTCTATTTTACATTTTTTGGCCCATCCCATAATCTACGTAGTGCAAAATATTCATTGAAAGGTTTATCATCGGTAATAAAGATATTTTTATCGTTATTTAACAATTCTGAAACCGGTATTTCCTTAGTCAATATCATTGACACAAATTTCCGAAAACCTATGTGAGTACTCCATTCCATAAGATCTTTTTGAGCTGTATCAGGCAACCTTGCAATCATTTCATCAACTGTTAGATTTTTTATGGGTGATTTTGAGCCAATAAAATGAATTCCCCATCCCGCAAGAGATGGGTAAATTTTCACGTATGGAAAAACATCAACAAGAGATCTCGTTGCTGCCTGGAGTATTTTGAGTTCACCGCCCGGAAACCATTGCTGCAAAATCCCTCCTTTGCTTAACCGTATTTTAGCCAGACCATAAAACTCTTTAGAGTACAACAAACTTGACCCGGCGGTTTCAATTGGGGGAGGGGGGTCCAGCGTAATGACGTCAAAAATCTCAGTAGTTCTTTTTAAAAATCGTCTTCCGTCATCGATAATGATCCTGCCATTTGGATTTTTTAACACAGATTCAGCATCACCGAAATAATATCCAAACGAATTTTTAACACTTGGGACCAGTTCCACGGCGGTGCTTTTAACATCCCAGCTCAATAAAGAACGGAATGTTGTTCCCATCCCAAAACAGATGACTAACGCTGATTTAGGTTTCCCTTGATAAAAGGCTAATGGCATATGAGCCATTACTTTAGTGATTGGATGTAAAAGTGTAGTGCCTATCCCATTAACTAAAAGTCTTTTTTTCATCCCATCTCCAAAGGAAATGACAGTTGCAGTATGGTCTCGCTGAATAACACCCTTTTTATAAAATTGCTCCTCAAAACTGATATTGAAAAAAGTGGAGACAAACATTAATGTTAAAACCAAGAACCCCATTCTCATATTCCATCCTATACTTAACAGGGACGTTTTATAATATGTTATCTGGAATATTAAAAAAGGGATCGACAGCAAAATCAGCGAAAGCTTCGCGCCTAATAACGGAAGTAAAATATAAGAAGCAAAAAGAGGACCAATAATACTGCCAAGAATGTTAACTGCGTATGCTTTGCCTCCTCCTTGAGGATTGCCCATGGAATATTCATCAATCAGTTTGGGGGTCAAATAACCGAGAACAGTGCAAAAAGGGAATATGGTTACAAGTACCCCAACGGGTCTCAAATTTATACGAACATCATTAAGTAAAATCGGCAGCAAAGCGCAAACAGCTAAAAAAATAATGAGCTTTTTTGTTGGAAGAGTATTGTTCCGAATAATATCTTTTCGATATATATACGAGCCTATCCATGTCCCAAGGAGATAGACAAACAATATTGAGGCAAAAGCATAGACCGTTGTTTTTAGTACAGGTGTGAAGGCTCTTATCCAGACAACTTCCATACTCATGGAAACAAACCCGGTAGTAAAAAGAACTATCAAAATGATAGCTGTTTTTTCACGGATATGAACTGTGGTCTTTTTGTGTAAGATATTCTCGGAAGCAGCAGGAAAAGAATTGGCCCTGAAAGGATAACGAATTCCTAATCCTATGCTAATGCCGGCTATAGAAAAATTTAAAGCTGCTCCAACCAATAGGGTATTACTAAAACCCAAAAGCTCAATCAGCACAATTGCGGTTGTCAGAGTCCCGCACATGGCCCCTATTACATTGGCAAGGTAAAGAAAACTAAAACCGGTAGCGTTTGATCTGTCGATTTCTTTGATGAATGACATCATAAAAGGAAATGTAGTTCCCATGAAGATGCACCAGGGAAGAATAGAACCCCCAATGGTAAGAGCGGAGAAAAAAAGATAATTAAAAGAATCCATTTCTCCAAAGGGGAAAAGATGTGTTTCACCTATTAAGAACAGTTGGGGAACTGCAAAGGCTCCGATTCCAATTAAAACTTCGACAAATGCATAAAAGATAATTGCGGAAATCCCTGTTTTTTTAGCTAACCTTGAAATCCATTTTCCGCCTATCCAGGAACCTAATGACAGACCGAGCATAAACACGGAAATAACAACCGATAATACCGGAGTTATAATGCCGAAGGAGGCAAAGGCCATTCTTACCCAGACAACCTGATATAATAATCCGCAAAAACCGGAAATAAGGAATAGCAGGAATAAAACTTTATTTAGACCTGAAGGCATGGCTACTTTCTTTTTTATTCTGTATTAGTCGGGAATCAATGATCTGATGATTACGTAAATCCGGATAAGCTTATTGCAAAAATGATATGAGCAGATAACAATATCTGGATACCATGAAGTTGTTTGTAATTTAACTATTCTGGTTTAACGTTCAGGGGTTAGCAGTAGCTTTTTTGGTAAATTTGCCCAAAGCATTCTTGATTTTATTTATAACTTTATCGCATTCTAAAATGTTATGCCGTGTGGCAATGTAGACTGGATTATTATAGCTTAGCCATACCTGGCCTTTATCGTCTTCCCAGGCTAACGCTTTCTGGGGAAGATCAATTGCAGCACTCTGTCTACACTGCATTAAGGGCGTCCCCACCTTTGGATTTCCGAATATCAATAATTCCGTTGGGCGCAGTTTTAACCCTACCTTCTTAGCCCCTTCTGTGTGATTAACCCTTTTGAAAATGGTCATTCCTTTTTCTTTCAAAACCGATTCAAGACGGTCTATGGTTGTTTTAACATCATTTGAACTTTTTAGACTGACCAAACCGTTGTCACCAGCATAAGCGGGCAAAACAAGTAAGGTCAAAATTACAACTGGCAATAATAAAATTCGCATAAATAACCTCCTTAAAAATTAAAGTTTTAAGTTATCTAAAGTTATGGACCAATTGCCGGAGTAGTTATTCCATTCTGCTACTGATTGTCTCCGCTTAAGGCATTTCAGGTAGCATTTACTTTAGTCACCTCCCTGATCCACCGATTTTCGTAAATTTTTCTTCTTTGCCTGCAAATGTTTTTCTTTTAAAACTTTTTCTTTTGCCCTTTTTGATCGTTTTCTTTTTTGCCGTTTGATTTTTTCTATTTGCTGTTGTTCCTCGCTCTTTTTACCTTTTATAAGGATGTCTACTTTACTGCATAGAGATTGTCTTGCGTAATAGCGGTTTATTGCTTGTGTGCGTCCCTTCCGGCATTTGACTTCTATTTCTGTGGGAAGGTGTTTGAGGTAGACGCAGGTGGATGTTTTGTTTACATTTTGTCCGCCCCTGCCACCGGAGCGTA
>DASCNB010000135.1:0-3510 GCA_036011265.1 Nitrospinota bacterium
GTTTTAGTTTCGGTTTTAATAAGTTCAAAACTGAATTTTTTTGACATAACAAATTTAACCTGTTTAAATTATTTCTATGAGCAAAACACTATTTATTATTAACCGGTGCTGGATTTTTTTCAACGCGCTGGTGATTATAGCATATTTCAAATTAGTCAATCGCTTAAAGGTTTCCGGTGTGGAGAATGTGCCGAGAAAGGGGGGAATAATTCTTGCGTCAAACCATATTTCCATTTTTGAAACCATCATAATCCCAGCGGCTATACTGCTCCGTATGCCGGGAGGGAAGGTTTTTGCGCCTGCAAAAGTAGAATTATTTAAAATCCCTGTTTTAAAACAAATAATATCCTCATGGGGCTCTTTTCCTGTAAAACGGGGGTCCGCGCAGATTAGCGTAATGAAGAAAATTGCCGATTTAATGAAAAAAGAAAAAGTCATGGTGTACCCTGAAGGCACGAGGAGCAAGACAATGGAGTTGGGAAAGGGAAATCGAATGCTCGGTCGTTTAATTCTTGAGGCAAAACCAGTCGTAGTACCGGTCAGAATCTTTGGGGCGGAGAAAATATTGGGGTCGGGTCAAGAACGCCCAAAACCTTTTCATAAAATAACTATTAAGTTCGGAAAACCAATAAATATGCAAAGCTTTTATAGTTCAGAGAGCAACACAAAGGAATTATCTCAAAAGATTATTGATGCAGTGATGGAAGCCATTTCTCAATTAAAAATATAAAGACCTGCCTATAGGCTTTGAGGATGCATCCCTTTTAATATTAGCATAAGAAAAAGGAAATCCATATCTTCTGTCTATATAAAAGCTCTAAATATTCAAATTAGCGGAGGCGTCCAGATCGAGATAATTCATGAAATGGTTTTGTTCGGCTGCTTTTTTTATATACCTGTAATAACCAGCGCAGGCGATCATGGCCGCGTTATCAGTACAGAGGTGATGCCCGGGGAAAAAAATATTTACTTTTTTCTTTTCTGCGGTTTTAATAAGGTTTTCTCTCAGAAAATTATTAGCCGCAACGCCTCCTGCTACAATTAGGTTCCGGCATCCTGAATTCTCAGTAGACTGAAAAGCCTTAAAAGAAAGGATATCAAAAACCGCTTCCTGAAATTCCGCCGCGACATTTGCTTTATTTATCTCTTTTCCGTTGTTAGCTAAAAAATTCCTCACACTCGTTTTTAGTCCGCTGAAACTGAAATCAAAATTCCCTCGCACAAGCATGGGGCGAGGAAAATTAATATCGTTTAATGTGCTATCCTTTGCCGTCCGCTCAATAATAGGACCGCCCGGGTATCCGAGGTCCAACATCCTTGCAACCTTATCAAACGATTCTCCAACCGCATCGTCCCTTGTACGTCCAATAACTTCATATTCAGTAAAATCCTTCACCAAATACAAATCCGTATGACCACCGGAAATGATCAAAGCGATAAAAGGAAATTCAGGATGTTTATCCTCCAAAAAAACAGATAACAGGTGTCCTTCCAGATGGTTAACAGGTATGAGCGGTTTTTTGAGGCTGTACGCAATCCCTTTAGCGGTGTTAACTCCGATTAAAAGCGCACCTATCAAACCCGGTCCCACGGTGACAGCCAGGCCGTCAAGGGCAGACATATTTGTTTTTGCTTCATCCAATGCCTGCTTGATAACAACAGGAAGGTTTTCAATATGATTCCGGCAAGCCAATTCCGGCACTACTCCGCCATATTTAGAGTGGATGTCAACCTGGGAGGAGATAATGTTGGAGAGGATTTCCTTTCCGTCTTTTACCACCGCTGCCGCTGTCTCATCACAGGATGTTTCTATACCAAGGATTAACATACAACGGCCAGGGGGCCGCAACCAAGTGGGCTGCCGCCCGAACTCCCAAAAAATATGTGCTTTAAAAAAAAGATTTTATAAATTTATAGTATAGAGCGATAGTAGCATTAATGATGCAGATTTTCAAAATCACTGCAAAGGTATTAAGAAAAATTTTGACAAGTTAACAATATAAACAAGATAATAAAATAAATTTTTAAAAAGGAGAAAAGATATGGTGTTACTAAATTCTAAAATGCTAGCGCTTGGGACAAAAGCATCTGATTTTGACCTTTGCGGCACGAATGATAAAAATTATTCTCTCGATTCTTTTAAGGATAAAAAAGTCCTTGTTATTATCTTCATGTGTAATCACTGTCCCTATGTTATAGCTGTACTTGAGAGGATAATAGGAATCCAGAATGATTATGCGGATAAGGGAGTCCAGCTCATTGGGATTAATCCTAATGACACTGTTAACTATCCGGACGACTCTTTTAACAATATGAAAAAAATCGTTATTGAAAAAGATATTCCTTTCCCTTACCTCATAGATGAAAGCCAGAGCATAGCGAGGATATACGATGCTGTTTGCACTCCTGATATTTACGTTTATGGAAATAAAAGAACGCTCGTTTACCGTGGAAGGATTGACGATAACTGGCAGAACGAATCAAAGGTTACCCAGAGAGATCTTCGGAACGCTCTGGACGCTATCTTAAAAGGAAACCCGGTTTCCAAGGAACAAATCCCGTCCATGGGTTGTTCTATTAAATGGAAATAATTATCTGTTGCTGAGAGCTCAATGCATCTAGGTATGCTCAACAAGTCTTTTCGGGGACATAAAGCAGTCAAGAAGATTGCTGATTGTTTTTTTCAAGTATTTCCTATGAACAACTTTATCTATAAAACCATGGTCCAGTAAAAACTCGGAGCACTGGAAACCTTCAGGAAGTTTTTGCCTGATCGTTTGTTCTATAACCCTTGGTCCGGCAAAACCGATAAGGGCTCCGGGCTCCGAAAGAATCACATCCCCTAACATCGCTATGCTGGCAGTGACGCCGCCGGTAGTCGGGTCAGCAAGAATGGATATATAAGGAAGCTTGTGCTTTGCCAGGCGGGATAGGGCAGCGGATGTTTTAGCCATTTGCATTAAAGATAAAATCCCTTCCTGCATCCTGGCTCCTCCTGAACAGTTTACGATCAGAAGTGGATGTCTTCTTGTTATTGCACGGTTAATGGCTCTTGTGATTTTTTCTCCAATCACCGAGCCCATGCTTCCGCCCATAAAGAAAAATTCAAATACACAAATCTGAACCGTATGCGTATTAATTTTCCCAGTTCCTGAGACCATCGCATCCTTTTGACCGGTTTTTTTCTGATAGGTTTTCAAGCGGTCTTTGTATTTTTTGGAATCTTTAAATTTCAAGGGGTCAGAGGAAACAAGGTTCTGATCATGCTCTTCAAAAGAGAGTTTTTCTACAAGAAGACCTATTCTTTCCATGGCGGTCATTCGATAATGATAATTACAAGCCTGTTTGGGACAGACTTTAAGATTTTTTTCGAGTTCGTTTTTGAAAATTATTTCCTTACATTTGTCGCATTTAACCCAGAGTCCTTCAGGAATTTTAGTTTTTCCGCTTCTCAGTGCTATGCGCGGGGTTTTTATTTTATCGAACCAGGCTGCCATGATTTAATTTTTT
>DASCNB010000136.1:0-3578 GCA_036011265.1 Nitrospinota bacterium
GGTCAAAATACGGAACAGGAAAAGATCCACGTTGCGCGAACTGTATGATGCACAGCGGTTTTGAACCAACCGTTGTAAGAGAAGTGGGGAAAAATTTTTCCGACCTCTGGGAAATGATAGTCTGGAATTTTACTTAAAGGACAATTTTTTTCTTCGTGTTTATCTATTCATTTTATTATAGTCTGCCGCTTCGATGCACTGCCTAACCTTAGCCGGTCTCTATTTCTACCAGGTCTCCCTCTTGAGCTTTTAGAAAATTGGCCGCGTTAGCAGAAGGAAGGAATATTTCTAAATTATTCCAACTATTAAGCAACGCGGATACTTCACGGGGATTAGCCTCAGAATAGTGCGATTTCAAACCTGAGATCAAGCAGGAACCGATTTTTATTTTTACCGGTCTCCGGTGAACATTTTTACTCATGAACTGTTCGGAAAAATTGGTTATCAGGTTCCCAAAGCGGTCGATATATATAACCTCTCCTGAGAAACTATCTGTATCAATTTTTCGGGGAAGAGGCAGATCAATTTTTTCACAGCTTTCCACTCTATGGGCCAACATTGCAGGGTCCTGGTTTAGTGAAAATAAGGCTGCTGCCGGCGCGAAGACATCCCTTCCATGAAAAGTAAAGCTTATTTTTCCCGAAACAAATTTTTCCGGGTCTAATTGATAAATTTCCAGTCCCTTTTCTTTCTGGAAAACAGCGGACAAAACACCGTTGTCAGGAGCAACAAAACAATATTTCTCTGATTTTATTAAAAGAGATTTCCTCTTGCTCCCCACGCCCGGGTCTACCACGATTATATGTATCGTGCCTTTGGGGAAAAAAGAATATGAGAAATCAAAAACATGTACCGCCTGTAGAACATTATGAGCTTCTATTTCATGTGTCAGATGAATAAACTGTAGAGACGGATTTATCCCTAACATTACCCCCTGCATGATTCCCACAAAAGGGTCCTGGTATCCAAAATCGGTAGTTAACGTTATTAAAGGTTTTATTACCATTTGCCCTCTATTTTTTAATAAATAATCTATTTTGCCACATTAATTTCAGATTATCCAAATTTGCCGTACTGGTGTAAAATAACTTGACTCGAGGTTTTTATAAATTTAAAATCGCATCACTTTTTAAGTTCAAAATAAATGGTACTCAGACAGGGAAAAAATCTTTTTGTACAAAATATCATCTAATAAATAAAATGCCCGGTTGATGTTGATAAGTTATACAGGCAGCCATCTGGAGTTCGCCAATATGAGCAGATTAAAATCTTTAACAGTAACCGCGACTATTCTGTTAGTTTTTTTAGTAAATGGAGCTGATGGGCAGAAGAAAGCGTTAACAGCAAAAATAAATAAAGACGGTGTTCAGGTAATTGAAATGAAAGCAGGTGATTACTATTTTTCTCCTAACAGGATTACGGTAAAAGTTAATGTGCCGGTAGAAATTATAATTATCAGAAAATCCCAATATGTAATACATAATATAGTGCTGAAAGCGCCGGAGGCTGGCATTAACTTTAATGAGTCTCTGCTTTTTGTTTCAGAACCTAAAACTATAAAGTTTACTCCTACCAAAACGGGTAAATATCTTTTTTATTGTGATAAAAAGGTATTCTTCTTTATCAAACACAGGTCAAAAGGCATGGAAGGCACGCTTGAAGTAATTGATTAAATGTTTTGTTGCATTTTTGTCTTTGTCTCTTTGTGACTTCGTGGCAATATTTTGGTTGAGGTGAAGCTGGACTGTGTTATATCTATGTCCCGTTTAATAAGCCATTTATTTACTCTTCTGATACCTCATCAAAATTTGGAACAAAACAAAATAGCTTATCAATGCTGCTATGGCGCCAAGAAGTATTGTCCCGGTGAACAATGGGGCAGGCATTGATTTTAGAAAAACAAACAACTCATTTTTCCCCAAACTATGAGGGTAGCAGGAAGCGATATTTCCTAAAATAAAACTACCAAAACAAATACTGCTCCCATAAATTACTACCAAAGTAAATGGGTTGCTAAACAGTGTTCCTGTTATAGCAACTGCCACATTTAATCTTAACAACCAGGCCATTACCATAGCAGAAATTGTTTGAGTACCCGGGACGGGTGAGAAGGATATAAAAATCCCAATAGCAAAAGCTAATGAAATTCGGTGTGGATGCTCATCAATTGCTACGATTTGGCTGAACCTATTTTTAATGGCTTTACGAGAAATCATCGATTAAAATAAAAAGGTATCATTTATTGTTAATATTCATTCAATATCAAACAAAAATTGAAGAATTAAAAGAGAATTATAGATACGAGAAGATCGAAATATATCTTGAGAGTAATTATAATAGTTATTATTTATTAGATGCACGATGTATTTGCTGTCTGAGCTGTAAAAGGAAATTACAATGACGCTTCAAGAATTAGTAATCCTCATTTTTGGTACGACTTCGATTGCTTTAATTTTTACTTTTATGGAGCCAGATCATTACCTGCCGCCCGTTGCATTTTTTCGTTCCAGTAAAAGGTCATTTAACAAGGCGATATATATAACCTTCCTGTGTGGTTTTGCCTTTCTTCTAAGCTCTCTCTTGATCAGCACTATAGGTATTGCTTTGGGTCTAGCGATAAAAAAGTATGTAGCACTGGAAACATTCCGAGGTACTCTGGCTGCATGGGTACTTTTTGTATTCGGCCTGTTATCTTTTGACCATAGGTTAGCACAAGCATTACTGAATCTTCAACATGAACATTGGCATGTGCATAGTGGTAAAGTAATCAATATTCATGAGAAACATTTTCATGCAGAAGAGCATTCCAACACCCATGAAGAAAAAAGTTTTAAAACTCTTGAGCCCTGGAAGCTTTTTTTGTCTTTTTTTCTAAGTCCGTGCAAGCCTTTTATGGCCATAGTTATTTACCCGGTAGCAAAGGACAGCCTTTCCGGCTTAGGAGTCTTAACTGCTATTTTTGTTGGTATAACAATTGTCTCATTGCTGATAATTGTTTTTAAACCGGAATTGGGAATTAAACTGGCTTCCTATGAACGATTGGATCGATATCGCAATGCTTTTGCAGGTGCAACAATTTTTTTGTGCGGGATAGCGCTTATATTAATTTAAATCACATAAAAATGTGCTTATATTAAAAACCGACGTGGTGAATTACACCAAAATGCAGGGTAGAAATTTTTATTACGAGAAAGGAGAAAAAAGGAAAAGCAATTGCTACACTATACAATATGTCTACAAGGGAAGCGGCAGTAAAGTTTCATGAAAGATGCAAATGAATCAATGGATTAAGAAAAGCCACCACAGGCATTATACAAATTCACTTACACTGACTTTACGACAGGTATCACACAAACGATTGTGGTCCCCTTCTGAAACAAATTTTTTGGAACAGCGAAGACATTTGCGACCTTTTGTTCGTATTTCTTTTAAACCAGACAAACGCCTGGCTTCATTTATTTGATCAATGTCATATCTTTTAGTCTTTTCATTTTTACCCATTTAGATTCCTTTTAAAAAAATTTACTAAATTATAAAACTCATTTTTCTCCACTAGCTCGAAGTGGAAAATGAATAAT
>DASCNB010000137.1:0-2755 GCA_036011265.1 Nitrospinota bacterium
CATATTGGCTTCTGCATAAACCTGCTGGTTTAATCGTAATAACAGGCTGTGTCGTATGTGGTAGAGTTTTTTTGCTGCTATTGTTTTATCAATCTTCTTTCGCTGTCGCATTACAGAGAGTTTTCTCGCATTTCCCAGAGGATGAAATTTTCCGACAGTCATGTTGAAAAGGCCATAATCCTGAATTTTTTTTAATAAAGAATTCCTATGCTTATTCCTATACTTATAAAAATCAAACACTTGATCCATCCTCAAGATATCGGGTTCCTGCACAGAGTAACTGTCTTTAACACAGAGAGAAACGAGTTCCGAAAGAAAGCGTGTAGCTGTGCGTCCTCCCGAAGTAAAAAAAATGCACCTTTTGTTAATGGTAAATTCTTCCATCGTTTTCTAAACCAAAGTGTCTAAAACAGTATTAAGCAATTTCATTTCATCATTTCCTTTTTCAGCCTATGAGTCGTAGTTTGCACAAAAGAATAGAAATAAAACTATAAGAGCTTTAGTGATATTTTTCAAACCTATTTCCTCTTCATTTGATCATTTCAATACCCGGTATAGACAAGCTTGGTGTTAAGTTCATAATTTTTTGATTAGATAATTTGACCTTCCAGGAAAAATTAAATTGGAACTTGTTTTTTACAAACGATATGTCTTTCGGTAAAATAAATTCCCTGTACCATTTGAAATTTTCAGTTCCAGAATCACGTAAACTGTTTTCGCTTATCCAGGAATTCTCTGTAATTATTTCATATTTTTCCGTAACAGGATCCGTGGATGGAAGTTCCTGGTAATGGTCAATACTTAAAATTAACTCTTTTATTCTAAACTTTATTTTTTTACCCCAACTGTAATAGCTGATTTCGTTTTTTAATATATAATTATTGCCGTTAAATTTTAAAAACAATGTTAATTCTATAGGTGTTTTTAAATCATGATAAAATACTACAAAACTATTTTCCAAAGAAACTAGTCTTAAATCTGTATCATAGGTTTCTTTTTTTAATATTTCTTTTATGGCCAACGCATTTTCACTTTGGTCTACTCCATAACTTTGCTTTAAAAAATTTCTCTGGTCTTTATCTACAATGAATTGATTCAAAGAATTGGTATAACAGGGTTGATCGAATTTGGGGTTGTATCCGTAAACGTTAAATTTTTGAACGAAAGAATTATTTATCGGCTCATCACGAAAAATTTTCGCAATAGAACTATCGTTAATCTTTAATGTGTTGTCATGAAGAAATGCTTTAAGACGACTCTTTACTGCTTGAATAATAGCTTTTTTATTCGGTATTTCACCATATATATAATAGCAGTCTTTGCCCTTGGAGTTCGGAGGAATTCTTTGAATTTCATTTTCAAATAATTCTATAAGCTTGCGAGATTCTGGTGAAAATCCTTCAAAATAAACTTTTTCCACATATTCTTCCGCTGATAGATTTAACGCTATTAAGATCTCATTAATTAAATGTTTATAGTTGTTAAAATTGTAAGTGCCTCCTCCTCCGATTCTGATCCAATGCTGTAAATCATAATTTACTCTTCTAAATTGATCATAAGTGAAAAAGCATAAATATCCTAAAAGTAAAAAAGACAACATGGAGAGTGCGCAAACCTTGGTTTTTGTTATAGCATGTTGGAATAAAGTGGTAAAAAAAAGAGCAATCACAATTGTGTATGGTGGAATAAAAATGAAGTAATGCCAAAAATGCCATCCTGTTGCAGGTTTCATTATCTCGTAGGTTAGAGCGGGAACATAAAATGTTAAAATAAGAACTATTTCTTTTTTATAAAAGCTCGCTCCTTTTCTTAAAGAATTAATAAAAATATAGATTATAAGTCCGTAAAAGCTAATAGCTATTAAATAATAATCTATAGAATTAAAATGTTTAGGGAAGACATAATGACTTTTAGTATGATTATTGGCGATTTTATTGATGACATTTCCAACGGATATAATCTTTATAATGTCTGATACCGAAGGATGCTTTTCATGACCAAAAGGTTTAGTTAGTTCAGTTTTAGTTTCATAAAACTGTTTTTTATATATGAAATAAGGCAAAAGACAAACAATTACCAGGGATATAGAGATAAATATATGTTTAGGGGGAATTTTGATTCTATGAATTATGGAAGTTACAATTGGAACCAAAGAATAAGCTAATACTGAAAAATGAATCTGAATAGTCAATGCTATTACAAAAAAAATGAGAGAAAAATATTTATAATTTTTTTCTAAAGCAAATTCCAAAAAAAACCAGAGGAACAAAAGAATAAACGGAAAAATGAAAGCAGGGTTAATAGGGAAAGCTACAATGTCCACATGCATAGGATTTATAGTGAACAAAATAGTTGAAATAACAGCAGTGAGATAACCAAAAAACTTCCTGACAATTAGAAACATCATTACAAGTGACAGGACATTTAAAAGAAAATTAGAGATAAAAATAGACTCATATGAGTATTTGAAGAATAATGGAATCGTTAAAATAAAATATAAAAAAGGTCCTGGAAGCCTTCCCCCATTGTTAATTTCTGGGCCAGCTAAAGGGATATAGTTTCCATCAAATAGATTAAAAGCTCTGTCAAAATCTCTTGTAATCCAGTGGTTAATACGCACCACTTCAAGGGATTCCAAGCGCAAATAGAGGCCAAAAATGAAGAAAGATACCAGAACTAAGAACAAAAAGACTTTCTCCTTGTTATTCTTTATATATTCTGGAAACATTGTAGTTATTGACCTTTCCTCTATATT